>JAPHSI010000161.1 GCA_026193155.1 Sulfurimonadaceae bacterium
CTATACTTCAAATACTAAAACTAAAACAACTGCTGAACTTGATCACTTTTATCCTAGAAGTTTATATCCATTTTTATCAATCTCTTTTTTTAATTTGATACCGTCTTGTAAAACTTGCAACTCTAAACTAAAAGGAGATAAAGATACATTTGAAGAAGAGATATTGTATCCATATGAAGAGAGCTTGAATGATAATAGTAATTTTAAGTTGAAGATTGACAATGTAGATTTTATGAATGATAAAAAAGATTTTCAATTGTTAATAAATGAAAAAAATCAAAAAGCAAAAGATTCGATAGAATTGTTTCATTTAAAAGAATTATATGATGAGCACAAAGATATTGTTTTAGAGCTTATTCAAAAATCTCAAATCTATAATGAATCATATATTGAAGAATTGATGCAAAATTATGAAGGTAGCATCTTTAAAAATAAAGAGGATTTACTTCGTCTTATCACGTGTGGATATGTAACTGATGAAGATATAAACAAACGCCCGTTAAGCAAACTAATAAAAGATATTTCAGAGGAGCTAGAACTCATATGACAGATTCAAATATACTTATATACCAAAGTGAAGACGGACAAACCAAAATTCAAACCCGCTTAGAAGATGAAACAGTTTGGCTGACCCAAGCTCAACTTTGCGAACTGTTTCAAAAATCAAAATCTACTATAAGTGAACATATTAAAAATATATTTGAAGAGGGGGAACTTGTAGAGAATCAAGTTGTTCGGAATTACCGAACAACTGCAAGTGATGGAAAAAATTACGATACTAATTTTTATAACCTCGATGTAATTATCTCAGTAGGATACAGAGTAAAATCACCACAAGGTACTAAGTTTCGTCAATGGGCTACTGCAAGATTAAAAGAGTACATTGTAAAAGGTTTTACAATGAATGACGAACTATTAAAAGAAGCAGGCGGTGGAGACTATTTTGAAGAGTTATTAGCCCGTATCAGAGATATCCGAAGCAGTGAAAAAGTTTTTTGGAGAAAAGTTCTTGACATTTATGCTACAAGTATTGATTACGACCCTAAATCAGAAACTTCGATACTTTTCTTTCAAACTATACAAAACAAAATGCACTGGGTAGCTCACGGTCATACTGCGGCTGAAATAGTTTATGAACGTGCGGACAGTTTAAAAGAAAATATGGGACTTTTATCTTTTAAAGGTGCTAAACCTACAAAAAAAGAGATAGAAATTGCAAAAAACTACCTAGATGAAGATGAATTAAATGTACTAAACCGTATGGTTACGGCTTATTTAGAGATAGCAGAACTTCAAGCTATGAATCAAGTACCGATGTACATGAAAGACTGGATAGAAAGAATAGACGACTTTTTAAAGATGACAGGAAAAAATATACTAACTAATTCAGGAGTTATAAGTCATAAACAAGCGATAGACAAAGCCAATTTAGAATATGAAAAGTATAAAGAAAAAACAAAAAACGAACTCTCAAAAGTTGAAAAAGACTTTATAAAAACTATTGAAAGTACAGCAAAAAAGTTAAAGAAAAAATGAACAAGAATATAATAGTATAATTCCAAAAACAATCCAAAGGCTCCATTATGGCAAAAAAACCAACACTCTTAGAACAATTTCGCTCTTTTTACTTTCAAAACAAGCCTCA
Organism: Sulfurimonadaceae bacterium; assembly: GCA_026193155.1. Taxonomy (GTDB): domain Bacteria; phylum Campylobacterota; class Campylobacteria; order Campylobacterales; family Sulfurimonadaceae; genus Sulfurimonas. Next base: position 1,646 of record JAPHSI010000161.1, read on the forward strand.
AGACATGGAGCAAGCCATAAAGTACTTTACTGTATTTGGAGGAACGAGCTGGAGTGTTGATATGAGTGTGCCCTTAGAAGAGCTTATAGAGAAAAAAATCCTAAACAACTACAAATACATTCATAGTGACATAACAAAAATCACTCAAAGCAACAAGCACGCTCATGCACTTCTAAGTGGCATCGCCACGGGTGATTCTAGGCTGCACTCAGCTTTGAAAAAAGCACGCATCTCAAGAGCTGATGGAGAGTATGCACTTGAAGATCTTTTTGAGAGAGGACTGCTAGAAGATGAATACTCTTTAGGAGCTTCGACAGACGAAGAGGATTTTGTAGATGAAAAACTAAACTTCACAACACCTTTTATGCGTTTTTGGTTCTCTTTTGTATCTCCATTTTATAAAAGTATTAAAGAGGGTGACTACAAAGAATCTAAAGAGAGATTTGCCAACCGCCAACAAGAGTTCTCTGAACTTATTTTTTTAAAACTCTCCATTGAAGTGATGAAAAAAGGTTTTAAAGAAGACCCAATTGATGAGGCAGGAAGCTACTGGGACAGAGATACCGAGGTAGAGATTTTGGCTTCAACTAAGTCCGGCAAAATCATTACAGGCGTCTGTAAAAACTCCAACTCCAAAGCAAAAAAAACAGAACTCACAAAACTAAAAGAAAAATGCGAAAAAGCCCATCTGAAATCTGACATCAATGTTATCGTCTCAAAGAGCGGTTTCTCAAACGAACTTAAAAACTTAAAAGGTGACAATCTTAAACTATTTACCCTTAAAAATTTCAAAACTCTTGTAGAAGACCTTAGTGAGAAAGATTTTATAGAGTGTGAAGGAAAGAGATATTAATCACCTAAGCATATTCGGAACAAGCTCGGATGCAGGCAAATCAACTCTATCTTTTGCCATAACATACCTGCTTCATAAGCGTGGCATCTTAGTTGCACCTTTTAAAGCTCAAAACGTATCTAACAACTCTCAGGTTACAGATGCAGGTGGTGAGGTTGCGATTCCACAGTACTTTGCAGCGGAAGCTATAGGTATAAAGACAACGCCAGACATCAACCCCATACTTTTAAAGTCAGGCTCAAAGAACTCTGCACACCTTATCATAAACGGTAAAAGTGTCGGTGAAAAAGACGTGCTCTCTTATTACAAAGATATAAACACGCTAAAACCCGTTGCCAAAAAAGCTTTTGAGAACTTAAGTAAAAAATATGAGTGCATTGTAGCCGAAGGTGCGGGAAGCCCTGTTGAGCTTAACCTGATGGATAAGGACTTATCCAACATCTATATAGCCGAGCAGTTTAACACAAAGATTATCTTAGTGGCAGACATAGAACGCGGAGGTGTATTTGCATCTATATACGGTGTATACAATCTGCTTCCTGAGAAGCTTCGCAAAAATGTAATTGGTGTTATAGTAAACAAGTTCCGCGGAGACTCTTCACTCTTTGATGAGGGCATAAACATCATAGAGAAAGATTTTGGACTTAAAGTTCTAGGTGTCGTTCCTTACAAAGCTTTTAATCTCGGCTTTGAAGACAGCCAGTCGATTATGGGTTATGTGCAAGATACCAAAAAAGCAAAACTAAAAGTCGGAGTTATAAAACTTGCTCATATAAGCAACTTTACAGACTTTGAGCCGCTTGTGGCAGATGCGGAGATAGAGCTTAGCTTTATACAAAATGTCAGTGAGCTTGAATCTTGTGATGCTATTATTTTGCCCGGAAGCAAACGTGTCGTAGATGACTTGATTTATCTTAGGAAAAAAGGTTTTGCAAAGTTTATTAAAAAAACTAAAAAAACAGTTATAGGCATCTGTGGTGGATATGAGATGATGTTAGAGTATATATTTGATTATGAAGCTGTTGAGACAAACAAGGTGATGACTAAAGGACTTGGAATTTTTAAAGGCACGGTCGAGTTTAAAAAAGAAAAAGTCGTTAAAAAAGCAAAATACGACATCTTTGACTTAAAAGTAAAAGGTTATGAGATACACAACGGTGTATGCAAAAAACTTTATAAACAAAAGAAAAACTCTTACGGAACATTTGTACACGGTCTTTTTGATAACGACAAACTAAGATACAAAATATTTAACAAAATCAACCCAAACTACAAAGGGTACAATTTTAAAAAATATAAGAAAAACACTATAAAAGATTTTACGTCACATATAGATAAACATGTGGATATAAACTATATACTAGAGAGGTTACATTAAATTGCAAACAAAAAATATTTTTACAAATGAAACAGATTCTATTCCAAAAGGAAAAGCCGACTTTTTACTTGCAGCTTCTGTGACTAAAACCTGCGAGATAGAGGGCATAACACAAGCGGGAATTCCCGGAAAAATTCCATATACACCGACTCTGGATGCAGAGTTCATTGTAAATGAAAAACTATACTCGATGCCTGAAATCGCCGAGACTCCAAGCGGTGTACCTACACCTGCACTCATAACTCGTGCGGCACATAATCTAGATGCATATGAGACTGTCGAGATACTTGACTTGGGACTAAATGTAAAACCTCAAAATACCATTACACACGAGTTTGATATACAAGCATCTGAGGCTATAAACAAAGGTGCCGACATAGATGCAAAAGAGGTATTTGCAAAAGGTATGGAGTTTGGAAAAAGTTATGAACTAAAAGGAAACTACCTTATTTTAGCAGAGAGTACGCCAAGCGGAAC
>JAPHSI010000030.1 GCA_026193155.1 Sulfurimonadaceae bacterium
ACTCTTTTCAATCTCTACATTTTTAAAAATCGGTTTATCAATTCTTTTGTAGTGTGAGTACAAAGCGACTGAGAGAACTTTTTTAGCTTCTTGTTGACCTATTACATAGTTATCGAGGTGTTCTTTTATCTGTGTAGGAATGTTAAGTCCCTTTTGAAATTCGGCACGCTCTTTTTTCAACTCTTCTTTGTGGATAATATCTGAACAAGTTCCAATACACTCATTACAAATATGTGCATTTTCTGCACTAAATATCTTATCTACCTCTTTTACACCTTTTCCACAAAAATCACAAATCAACTCTTTACTCATATCATACTCTTTAAAAACATATCTGAATCATCTTTAATAACTTCAAGATTATGCATATTTACAAATTTGTTCTCTTTTTTTGTAAGCTCATCTTTTTTTGTAACAACAAGACCGTCTTTTAAACCAAGCGTTATCTCATGAGCCACCATCCTAAAAGTATCGCGTGAGAAATCTACACCTAAAAACATATACGATTTGTCTTTTTTATACTCTTTTAAAAACGGTGGAAGTGCATACCCGCCCATAGCTTCGGTTAGCCAGTCAACAAAGTCTGCATCGCTTATGATGAAGTTCATATCAGGAACCATACACCCCATAGGTTTAAAAAGAATCGGCAAAGAATCGTTTAATTCTTCTTTAGTTATTTCCGTATATTCTTTAGTGTCAACATTAAACTTATAAACAATAAATCTATCATATTCAGCACTGATTCTTGATGTACCCGTAATCATAAAGTGTTCAACATCTTCATAAACCTTACATGAGCTGTCATCAACATTTGTATCTATCATATACTTGGGTTTGATATTTTTTAACATCTTATATGTAAATGGCAGATCATACTCTTTTGAAGCATATATATGATTTGTCATTTGCACGATAAAATCTCTTCCTTTTCTTTGCTCCAAACTCATTGCAGCACGGCTGTACTCATACATAAGTCTATCACTCATAGCACGTCCGTTGTTTAGTGCTAAAATCATAGAGTTACTGTCATACGGCAAGTTAGAACCGTCATTTGCTTTTGTATTTTCAAATACACCCATACCTATAAACGGAACTAAACTTCCATTATGTAGTTTTTCTATAATACTATCCATGACATCCGACTCCTGTGTAACTGGCGTAGGCTTTGTTTAACTCAATTCTCAATCTCTCTAAGTCAAACTCCTTACTTAAGTCGTTTGGCATATCAAGATAAAAGATTGCACCGTCTTTGCTTATCAAAAACATAGACTTAGTTAACTTATCCTCTAAACTTCCACTTACAAGTTTCGTACCGTACATGTTCCCAAACTCATCATCCGAGTCTAAAACTACGCTAAATTTTTTGAGTCTGTTTTTTAAAACCGTCCCTTGCTTATAGTTTTTATCAAAAATATAGTAACAATTTAGTGGGACTTGGATGTTGCTTAAAAGCTCATCCATTTTAAGTATCTCATCTAAAAAGCCATCTTTATCATGCGGGAAAGATGCAAGCAGAGTCATCGACTTATCAGGATGACTCCTTTTTATCTCCAGTAAATCTCCAGATGCATCTACAACTTCAATGTTTTCAGCCATATAACCCACATCTATAAAGTCTTCACACAGTTCTAAAGATTCCTCTTTATATTTGATACTAGATTCCATATTTTTTTACCTTATATCCAATTTGCCTTTGAGTGATACCTAAGGCTTTTGCAGCTTCAGCTTGATTTCCATCACTGTTGTCTAAAGCATTTACAATAGCTTCTTTCTCTAAGTCTTCTAATGTTTTATTTTCTAATGGAATTTGGACATATCCTTCAACCAATTTTTCATTATTTAATGCAGGTAAAAGAAGCATCATATCTGTTGCCGTTATACCATCTTCATTTCCCATAAGAACGATACGCTCTATCGTATTTTCTAACTCACGAACATTACCAGGCCATGGATAAGCCATAAGTTTATTCATCGCTTCATCAGTAATACTTACACGCTTTTTATGGTTTAACATTGAGCGTTCTAAAAAGAAGTTAACTAAAAGTTTTATATCTTCCCCTCTTTTTCTAAGCGGCGGTAAATCAATAGGTATAACATTTAATCTATAGTATAAATCCTCTCTAAAATCACCGTCTTTTACCATTTGCTCAAGGTCCCTGTTTGTTGCAGCAACCAAACGAACATTTACACGAATAGTTTTGCTTCCACCAACTCTCTCAAACTCACGCTCTTGAAGTACGCGGAGCAGTTTTACCTGTGCAGATGCAGATATATCGCCTATCTCATCTAAAAAAAGCGTACCCCCGTCAGCTAACTCAAACCTACCTTTTCTTGTCTCTTTTGCATCCGTAAATGCACCTTTCTCATGTCCAAAGAGTTCACTCTCTAAAAGAGTATCTGTTATAGCTGCACAATTTAGTTTTATAAAGGGCTCATCATTTCTTCTGCTTCTTTTGTGTATAGCAGATGCAACCAACTCCTTACCCGTACCTGTTTCACCACGCACAAGTACCGTTACTTCACTTTGAGCAATTCTTTCAATCACTTGATAGACTTGTTGCATCTGTTTAGAGTCACCTATGATATCTCCAAAGTTATGCACTTTTGAATCCCATTCCATTTTGTAATATAATTTTAATTCTTCGAGTCTCTCTTTTTCTTTTGTTATTGACATATTAGAATTTATATACTGAGCAAATAAAGAACTTACAATCGTAAGTATCCTTACCGTCTCTTCAAAATCTATTTTTGTAGATTTAGTAAGGTTTGCACCGATTACACCGATTACATTATTTTCAGCAATTAAAGGTACTGCTATATAAGAAATAGTTTCATTATTTTTATTTCCTGATTTATTTAAAAATATAATATCGTTATGAATATTTTCTATAACAACAGGCTCCATACTTTTAGCAGCAAGCCCCGTAGCACCCTCACCCATTTTATATTCAGAAATAATCTTTTGATGTTTATTAAATCCAATAGATGCACATATGCTTAATATATCATCTTCTAATTTATATATAACGCAGTTTCCTAAACCCAAAGCACCTTTAAGTGCCGACAAGGATTTTTCTAATGATTTTTGTATATCCCTAGAATCTGAAATCAATGATGCTATATCATATAATACTAATAGTTCTTTGTGTGTTAAACATTGTTCGCATTGAGTAATCATAATTTTTATCTTTTATTTTTATTATAAGTAAATTATACTCTCATGTAGAACATTTTTAATCAGTATCTTGATTAATATTTAATCAGCAATCTTTTTACAAACAGTTTCTTTTGGTAGATTTTTTGGACCAGGCTCAATCCACCAAGTCTCACCGTTACTTAATTCTACTTCTCCACCCCATTTTTCATCAGTGCTAAACTCAATTGTCTCAATTGTCTCTTCCATATCTTTTTTTGCCACATAAAAAGATATCTCTCCACCACTTTCTCTTAACATCACTTTTGCCATTTTATATCCTTTAATTTTTGATTAGTTTTATCATATAGTTTAACAAGGCACTTTTATTTTCATACCAAATTTGAAAATAACCTTTTTTAAGCTCATTGACCAAAATCGATTTTTCATTACCTTTTAAAGTTTTTGTAAAATCATCCCTGCTGTGAGCACCTCTGCTCTCTTCCCTCTCTAGCGCACTTAAGACTACGACTTCAGCTACCTCCAATGCATTTTTAAGTTCAAGTATAGATATAAGTTCTACATTATTGTTTCTCCCTTTATCTATACAGTGAAGTGTACCTGCCTCTTTACGCAGATACTTTACATAATCAAATGCCCTTACCAATGAACTGTAATCTCTATGTATCCCTGCATTCTTAAACATAGTCTCACCCATACTTATGCGCATGGAATTAAAATTTTTAGTGGTATCGCGGTCAAATATCTTATCTATTACTTTTTGATCTTTAACTACTATGTTGTAATCAATTGGCAAAAATTCTTTATGTTTCGCATATTCCCTTGCTTTTTCTCCTGCCAACTCTCCAAATACCGCACCTTCAAGTAAAGAGTTTCCACCAAGTCTATTTGCACCGTGAATTTCATTCACCGCACACTCGCCACAAACATAAAGACCTTTTATATCTGTTTTTGTCATCTTAGATTCTATCCCGCCCATACTGTAGTGTGCTACCGGAGTTACTTCCAACAACTCTGAAGTAACATCTATTCCTGCTTGATTATATGCAGCTTTGTACAGACTTGGCAATTTTGTCTCAATATGCTCTTTTTTTAAATGTCTTAGGTCTAAATATACTTTTTTACCACTGTTTACCTGCGTTATAATGGCTCGTGAGACTATATCTCTAGTTTCGAGTTCATTTACAAACCTTTCACCATCACTGTTTATTAAGTATCCGCCCTCACCACGTGCCGCTTCACTTATCAAATAAGAGCTTTTTGCCATACCTGTCGGGTGAAACTGGACAAACTCCATATCTTTCAGGTTTAATCCGCTTCTTAAAGCTATTGCCAGAGCATCTCCTGTATAATCCTGAGCATTTGTGGAGTGCCCCCTGTATATACCTGCATATCCGCCACCTGCAAGGATTACTGACTTTGCAGGATACACCATCAAAGATGAGTCTATTCTTCTAATTGCAACAACACCGCTTATCTTATTTTTTAACTTTGTAACATTCATTACAAAATTGTTAGCTACAAAATCAACACCTACAATTTTGGCTTTTTTTATCAAAACCTGCATGATCGCAGAACCGGTTTTGTCACCTACATAACAAGTTCTTTTGGAAATCCCGCCTCCGAAACTTCTTTGAGCTATTTCTCCATTTTCATCTTTATCAAACTCTACTCCGTATGAGACAAGTTTTTTTATGATGTGTGGAGCACGATTACACATATAAGAGACACTTTTTTTATCGCTTAAACCGTATCCACCTTTTAAAGTATCATCTATATGTTTTTTAATCTCTGAATGATTATTTTTATCCAATACTGCATTTATTCCACCACTTGCAAGTGAAGAGTTGGACTTAAATATATTTCCTTTTGTAATCACGGCAACTTTGTTTGAGCTTGTTTTAGCTTCTATTGCCGCCATTAATCCGGATATGCCCCCACCGACAACTATTACGTCATATATCAAAACTTACAGCCTGTACAGCAAGTCGTATTTTTCCCTTTTGACCGACTTCACTTTTGATATTTCACAGTTTTCTTTTATATGTACCGGAACTTTTGAACCAAAAAGTGAACTTATTATCCCGGGGGTTGAGCGAACAAACTGTAATGCCAGCTGAATATCACTTTTTAGCGTCATGGTGCTATCTAAAACAACACCAGTCTCAGCAGAAAAAGATTTTTTAAACAGGTTCATCTGTAAAAGCGAGGATGAACTTATGACACCGATGCCTAGTTTATGAGCTGCATTTATGATGCTACACTCTTCATTATCCACTTTCTGAGTCAGACTTATATAAGCATTTGTTTTTCCCATGTTAAAAGGAAGTTGAATATATTTGAACCTATGATTCTCTCCGCCTACTTTTATGGCAATTTCTACTAGTTTTTCCAAACTTATTATCTCTTCGTTTTCAGCGGTAAAGCCATTCCAAACAGCTACACCATAAGACTTAAACAGCCCTTCGTCAGCTAACTTTTCAAATCTTGTAAATATTTTTTCAATTTGCTTGTAAAACTCTTTTTTACCAAGTTTTATTATTTGCATCTCCGGATTATGAAGATAGTAAATATCAAACTGATTTATACCTAGATTTTTTAGACTTTTTTTACATGAATATTCTAAAAAATCAGGTGTCATACAGTGTTGATCTAATTCTATATCATCTTCGGTTGCAAGTCCTGTTTCTATAACGTTCTCTTTAATCCAAGTATAAGGGTTTTCAGGGAATGGATAATCAAGCTGGATAAATCCACCTTTGGAACAGATGATAAGCTCTTCTCTTTTAACCTCATCTCCTAGTTCTACTAAAGCTTCACCTATCTCTTTTTCACTCTGTCCATATCTGTAGTTAGATGCAGTATCTATAAGATTTATTCCGCTTCTGATAGCTTCTTTTACAGCCTCTATATAGTGAAATACATAATTTTCTTCTTTGTAAGGTTCTTTATTGAAAGTACCAAGACCTAATTTTGAAAAAATTAAATCGTTGTGTTTAATATAAAAGTCTTTATAGTTTGAGAATTTTTTAGCAAAGTTTAGCGTGTCTTCTGGGGTAGCAAAGCTCATTACACCCTCTTGCTTTCAACTTTTTTAACATATATAATCACCGTAGTTATATAGGTTAAAAGTGCAATGGGGAATATTATATAAGTTTCCATTTATATCTCCAAAAAAATAATATATGTATAAAACTATACATATACTGTTCCCTAGAGATATAAAAATGAACTACGGTATCAAATATCCAAATTTTCTAAGTATATTTTTACCTTTTGCATCTAATATAAAGTCATAAAATGCTTTGACTTCTGCATTTTTTTCACCGCTTTTTAGGATTACGATACCCTGATTTATAGGTGTATACAGCTTAGCATCTACATCTGCCCAGTTTACACCCTCTTTAAAATGCTTCATCTTAGGACTATAGAGTGATGATTTAGCTATAAAACCCATATCTGTAGCGGTAACTGCATAAGATACAGTTTGAGATATAGATTCTGCATATACAAGTTTGTTTTTTATACTATCAAATACCCCGCCATTTTTCATAGCCTCAAGAGCAGCTTTACCATAAGGTGCGGTTTTTGGATTTGCTATTGCAATTTTTTCAATACTTGCTTCTTGAACTAACTTTATACCCTTGGTAAAATCTTGTTCTTTATTACTAAGATAGGACAAAGAACCTTGTGCATATATAAGAGGTTTTGTAGTAGCAATACCATCATTGTATAAAGCCTCCGGATATTTCATATTTGCAGACATAAACAACTGGTACGGTGCACCGTGTTTTATCTGGGCCGTGAGTTTTCCGCTGCTTCCGAGGGTGACTTTTACCTCGGTATTTGGATTAGACTTTTTAAACTCTTCTTTTAAGCTGTCAATTGCATAACTTACATTTGCGGCTACGGCTATGTTTATACTTCCTGCATATAAAGATGCAGCACATAATAAACTTCCTATAATTAGTTTTTTTATCATACTCTTTTCCTGTTTATTATTTGTTTTTACCCTTTAATAATTGCTGTCTATATAAAAATTTAGGGATTTAAAATAATTTTATGTTTATGTAGAAGTAAATATCTATTTAAAAGATACTATCGTCATATATCTTAATATATAATGAACCGTATAAAAAAAGCCAGAAGAAAAATCTTCCGGCTTAACAAGGGGAATGAATGAAATTTTGAAACTATTATCTAACTGCATCGAAGAAGTAATCAGTCTCTCCGATATCTTTAGTTTCTTCGTCTAATTGGTCAAGGATACCATTAGTAATCCAAGTTAAAAGGTTAAGTGCACCTTTGTAACCACTTATAGAATATCTATGTAGGTGGTGTCTATCAAAGATAGGGAAACCTATTCTAATTAACGGAGTACCTGTATCACGGTAAAGCTCTTTACCGTATACGTTACCGATCATAAAGTCTACAGGCTCAGTAAACAGTAAACTTCTTAAGTGCCATAAATCTTTATTTGGCCAGATTTGACAATCTTTAGCCCAAGGAGATTTATCAAGAATTTCTTGCATATCTTTCTCCCAACCTTTTCTTGGAGCATTGTGACATAATACGTGAGTAGGTATTCCACCCATTTCAACGATAAATGAAACAAGACCTAGTAAGAAATCAGGGTCACCGTAAATAGCGAACTTTTTACCGTGCATATACGGATAAGAATCTTGCATAGCATCTACTAGTTGAGCACGCTCAGATTTTAATTTTTCTGATACTTCTTTACCACTTAACTCTGATAGTTTCATAACAAACTCATCAGTACCGGCAAGACCTATTGGATTACAAGTCTCATATCCTTGTTTCCATTTGTTTTTAATAGTCTTAGCAGTTTGAACTGTAGAGTATTTTTGTAATGAAACTGTAGCTTCAGCATTGATAGCAGTTTTAGCAACTTCCATCGGAGTACCACCGGCATATAGTTGATACTCACCTGCACCGGTATTCCACTGTGCTTCATGGTCACCGATCATTACGATTTTGTCACTGAATTCTGCACATATCTCTTTAACCTCAGCTAAAGAACCTAAGTACGGCTCAAAACCTGGAATTATATTGATACGACCTTCATCAACAACTTTTTCACTTTTTGGTGGGTTAAGTTGCTCTAAAGTAGCTTTCATCATGTTATCGTAACCGGTAATGTGGCTACCTACGAATGATGGAGTGTGTGCATAAGTGATTAAAGTATCATCTAATTCACCCTCAGCTTCTTCACGTGCACCTTGAACGAATGCATTTAAGTCATCACCGATAACTTCTGCCATACATGTAGTAGATACAGAAATATGCTCAGGCTTATACATAGCGTTACAGTTACGTAGACCGTCTTTCATATTTGCAAGACCACCGAAAACCGCTGCAGACTCTGACATTGAATCAGATACACATGGAGTCGGCTCTTTAAAGTGTCTTGTAAAGTATGAACGAAAATACGCAACACAACCGTGAGAACCGTGTACATACGGCATAGTATTTTCAAAACCAAGACCTGCCATAATAGCACCAAGTGGTTGACAAGCTTTTGCAGGATTAACCGTAATAGCTTCACGAGCAAGGTTTTTCTCTCTATAGTCCCATGATTTAGTCCACTCCCCAACTTCCTCTACCTTAGCAGGGTTAACTGAACCCATGCTGCTTTCAAATTCTTTTTTTGCAGCTAATGAAGTTTGGTACTCTTCTTTTAAGAATAGTTTCTGTCCATTAACAATTTTTTCTACGTCTTGCATATTAAGCTCCTACCTCTTCTTTTTCCCATGGTGCTTTAGTATGATTCCAAACTGGAGAGTTCATAGCTAAATCCATATCTTTTGCGAATACTGCAAATGCATCATACCCGTGGTACGGACCAGAGTAATCCCATGAGTGCATCTGTCTAAACGGAAGACCCATTTTTTGGAATACATATTTTTCTTTAACACCAGCAGCTACTAAATCAGGCTTTAGTTTTTGTACAAATTTTTCTAACTCATACTCATTAACATCATCATAGATTAGAGTTGAGCGTTCAATATCTTCTTTAGTACGTTTATAATCATCACCGTGAGCGAACTCATAACCGGTACCGATAATCTCCATACCTAAATCTTCGTAAGCACCGATAACGTGACGAGGACGTAGTCCACCAACATATAACATTACTTTTTTACCTTCAAGTACTGGCTTGTACTTAGCGATAACTGCATCAGTCATAGCAGTATATTTTGCGATAACAGCCTCAGCTTTATCTTGAACCTCTTTACCGAAGAATTCAGCAATTTTTCTTAAAGACTCTGTAGTTTTACTTGGTCCAAAGAAGTTATACTCCATCCAAGGGATGTTGAACTCTTGTTCCATATGACGTGAAATGTAGTTCATTGAACGGTAACAGTGTAATAAGTTAAGTTTTGCTTTTGGAGCGATTGCCATCTCTTTATAAGTAGCATCACCTGACCATTGCGCAATAACTCTTAAACCAATCTCTTCTAAAAGAATTCTTGTTGCCCATGCATCACCACCGATGTTATAATCACCGATAATAGCTACATCATAATCAGTAGATTCAAACTCATCTCTAGCAGACGTATCAGTCATAACTTCATCTCTAATTGCATCGTTTGCAAGGTGGTGACCAAGTGATTGTGATACCCCACGGAAACCTTCACAAGATACAGCGATAGTCGGTTTTTCACTTTCTTTCTTGTGTACCTTTGCAACAGCTTGAATATCATCACCGATAAGACCGATTGGACATTCTGACTGGATTGAAATACCGTTGTTTAGAGGAAATAACTCATCAATCTCAGTTAGAGCTTGTTTGAGTTTTTTATCACCACCGAAAACAATATCTTTTTCACTAAAGTCAGTTGTAAAATTCATAGTTACGAATGTATCTATACCTGTAGTACCGATATAATAGTTACGACGACCACCACGTGAATACTGTCCACAACCGATTGGTCCGTGAGAGATATGAATCATATCTTTAATCGGTCCCCAAACAACACCTTTACTCCCTGCGTATGCACAACCACGTTGACTCATTACACCCGGTACGGTTTGTTTATTACTTCTTGTTTTGTCACAAGCACCTTTAACACCCTCTGGGCTATCAACGCCTAAGTGTTTTGCTCTGTTTTTTGCAGCTTTAGCAGGATATACCTCTAAAACTTCAGCGATAGCTTCTTGTTGTAAAGCTTCTAATGTTTCTGGTCCCATCTTTTCTCCTTAGTAAGATAGTTAAGGCAGCTTACGCTACTTTAACTCTGTATAGATTCATGTCATCTAGTTTTTTACATAAATCTTTTGTTACATCTCCATCAACACTTTTAGAGATTTCACTAATTTGGTATTTATTAGTGTAATAAACCATTTTAGTATCTTCTTTTGTTGGAATATCAGTATTTTCAAAATAATCAACAAATGCAGTATGTGCAAAAGTACCAGCCGGTACTTCGATTGATTCTAAAACAACACCTTCACGAGTTTCACTACTTAATGTAACTGTTTTACCAGATGCATCAATACCTTCATTTACTTTTTCGATTACTTTATCAAAAGCAACATCGTTCCCTTCACTTGCTGGAAAATGATAACCACATATAAACATATTAAACTCCTATTTTATTTCTATTTTTGTTTTATTTGTGTCTCTAAAGAGACTAACTTTAGTGCTTAAAAAGACTTATGCCTCTTCAGCTTTTTTACCGATTGCATCTTCTTCAACTTCTTCGTCAAGACCGAATTCCATTAATAGGTTTTCAAGATCATCCATTTCTAAAGGTTCAGGAATAACTTTTAAGTCATTAGCAATAATTTTACGTGCTAATTCTTTGTACTCCATTGCTTGCTCAGAATTTGGTGAAAACTCAACAACTGTCATACGACGAAGCTCTGCACGTTGTACGTGATTTGAACGAGGTACGAAGTGAATCATTTGAGTACCGATTTGTTTTGCTAAGTGTTTAGCAAGATCATACTCTTTATCTGTCATACGTGCATTACATACAAGACCTGCAAGACGAACACCACCAGTATTTGCATATTTTAGAATACCTTTTGAAATGTTGTTAGCTGCATACATAGCCATCATCTCACCAGACATAACGATATAAATCTCTTGTGCTTTACCTTCACGAATCGGCATAGCGAATCCACCACAAACAACATCCCCAAGAACGTCGTATGATACGAAATCTAACTCATCATCGTAAGCACCCTCTTCTTCAAGAAAGTTAATAGCTGTAATAACACCACGACCTGCACAACCAACACCCGGCTCTGGACCACCAGACTCTGTACACATGATGTAACCCTCAGTAATTTCTTCATTATCTGGGTGGAACTCATCAGCACCAGGTTTACATACATCTTCTAACTCTAGGTCTTCAACCGTACCAGCTTCAGAAGCCAGTTGCATAATAGTAGACTGAGCTTTCTCATGTAAAATAAGTCTTGTAGAATCCGCTTTCGGGTCACAACCAACAATTAAAATCTTTTGTCCATAGTAGTGACACATTGCAGCCAATGTATTTTGAGATGTAGTAGATTTACCAATCCCACCTTTTCCGTAAAATGCGATTTGTCTTAATTCAGCCATATCGTCTCCTTGAATAATTTGGTTTCGCTTATTAACATTACATATAGTGTTCCCTAGATGTGACACAAGTGATTAAAAATTTACAAATTTGTCTGAAAAGTCGTATATAAGGGGATAAAAAATAAATTAGGAGTTTTTTTCTCTTTTTTTATAAAAGAAAGTTATTTAATTTATAAGCTTACAATTTTGCAGATTTTGTATAAACAAAAATGTTTTTTCTCTACAAAAATTGTAAATTTACATATTAGTCGGGAAACTATTTTAAATCGAATCTATCCAAGTTCATAACTTTTGTCCATGCAGATACAAAGTCTTTTACAAACTTCTCTTTTGCATCTGAACTTGCATAAACTTCAGCAATGGCACGGAGTTGTGAGTTTGAGCCAAATATCAGGTCTACTCTTGTAGCCTTCCATCTTAACTCTCCACTATCTCTGTCAGTGCCTTCAAATACATCTTTTGCATCTGAGCTTGCCTTCCACTCTGTGGACATATCAAGTAAGTTAACAAGAAAGTCATTTGTCAATGTCTCAGGTTTATCTGTAAATACTCCAAAACTATTATCAACATTTGTGTTTAACATACGCATACCACCTACAAGGACTGTCATCTCGGGAGTACTCAATGATAAAAGCTGAGCTTTATCTACCAACAACTCTTCAGCTGAGACTGAGTATTTTGTTTTTTGATAATTTCTAAAACCATCAGCTACAGGTTCTAAAACATCAAATGATTTTACATCCGTTTGTGAAGCTAGTGCATCCATACGACCTGCCAAAAAAGGGACTGTAATTTCATGTCCTGCATTAATAGCGGCTTTTTCAACACCCACGCATCCGCCTAAAACAATCATATCGGCCAAAGATACCTTTTTATCTCCTGATTGAGATTCATCAAACTCTTTTTTAATACTTTTTAATATATCCAATACTTTTAGAAGCTGGTCCGGTTTGTTGACCTTCCAATCTCTTTGAGGTTCAAAACGAATACGAGCACCATTTGCTCCTCCGCGTTTGTCAGAGTCTCTATATGTAGATGCAGAAGCCCAAGCAGTAGATACAAGTTCCCCTATACTTAATCCCGATGAGATTATTTTAGATTTTAATAAAGATATATCTTGCTCATTTACAAGTTCATGGTCTACAAAAGGAATCGGATCTTGCCAAATTAAATCTTCTTGCGGAACTTCATTTCCAAGATAACATGCACGTGGTCCCATATCACGGTGGGTAAGTTTAAACCATGCACGAGAAAATGCTTCTGTAAATTCTTCGGGATGCAGATAAAAACGTCGTGAAATTTTTTCATATTCAGGATCATAACGCAGAGACAAATCAGTAGTAAGCATAGATGGAGCATGATATTTTTCGGAGTCAAATGCATCAGGTATAGAATCAGCTCCTGCACCATTTTTTGGTGTCCACTGATGTGCACCTGATGGACTTTTAGTAAGTTCCCAGTCATATCCGAATAGATTCCAAAAAAAGTTATTACTCCATTTTGTAGGATTAGAAGTCCAAGTAACTTCTAATCCACTTGATATAGTATCAGCTCCCTTACCGCTTTTAAAACTGCTTTTCCAACCAAAGCCTTGTTGCTCTATTGGAGCAGCTTCAGGCTCAGCACCAACATGAGCTGCGTCTCCTGCTCCGTGAGTTTTACCAAAACTATGCCCACCTGCTATCAGAGCTACCGTTTCTTCATCGTTCATAGCCATTCTTGCAAAAGTATCTCGAATATCTTTAGCTGCTTCTAAAGGGTCTGGATTCCCGTTTGGACCCTCTGGGTTTACATATATTAAACCCATCTGAACGGCTGCTAGAGGATTCTCAAGATTTTCATGTCCATCTTCATAACGTTTATCATCAAGCCAATCTTTTTCCATACCCCAATAAATATCTTTTTCACTCTCCCAAATATCTTCACGTCCACCGCCAAAACCGAATGTCTTAAAACCCATAGATTCAAGTGCTACATTCCCTGCTAAAATCATCAAGTCAGCCCACGATATTTTACGACCATACTTTTGTTTTACGGGCCAAATAAGTCTGCGTGCTTTATCTAGGTTTACATTATCTGGCCAACTATTTAGAGGTGCAAAACGTTGATTTCCATTTCCTCCACCGCCACGACCGTCACCTGTACGATATGTCCCTGCACTATGCCAAGCCATTCGGATAAATAATGGTCCATAATGTCCAAAGTCTGCTGGCCACCACTCTTGCGAAGTTGTCATAACGTTTTCTAGGTCTTTTTTAACATCCCCAAGATTAAGTGATTCAAACTCCTTAGCATAGTTAAAATCACTACCCATCGGATTATTTTTAGGGGAGTGTTGAGATAAGATATCAAGATTTAACTGATTGGGCCACCAGTCCTTGTTTGAAGTGCCGCTAGCTGAAGTGTGTTTCATAAATTTCGTATTATCAAACATGCCATCTCCTTTGAAATGTTTCTAAGGCTTATACATTACATGAAGTATAAGGTAGACACGCTTAATAAGAAATTATTATATTTCATTAGTTTACATTTTACAATAACCTCATAAATATGGCCTCAATCTATATCTGCTATAATAATGCAATAAAGGAGTTCAAATGAAATACTCTATATCTTTTCGCATCTGGCACTGGTTAAATGCAATAGTAGTCTTGGGACTGCTTGCAACTGTATTTTTACGTAAAACTTTTCTAAGCTGGAGAACAAATTCAGAAATACTAATGGACAAACTCTTCGATATGGACATAGAGATAAGTCTTGAGCAGGCGAAGATTTTGGCAAAAGCAGTTCGTGCAGGTATGTGGGAGTGGCATATCATACTTGGTTATGCCCTTGTGTTTTTGATTATCTTTAGGATAGTTCTATATTTTAAAGATTCATCCATCAGAGAGAGTTTCAGCTCTTTAACACCGCATAAAAAAGCCGTTCATATTTTATATTATGTCATTTATGCAACCCTTATTTTCATGAGTATCTCAGGTTTTATGATCTATTTTTATCAAGATTTGGGATTCTCAAAAGAGCTTGCACATGACATTAAAGAGATTCATGAGTTTGTGTTTAATGTTATCATGTACTTTGTACCGATTCATATAGCGGGCGTTATCATCGCCGATAACACCGAGGAAAAAGGCTTGGTATCTTCGATGATAAACGGAAAAGAGTGATAGTTCCTAAATAGGCATCACTCTGATATTATCATCAAGGTTCTGTTTAAGTGTAGATTCTATGGCATAGAGTGTACCCGTACTTCCTGTAGAACAGGTTGAACACGCTCCAAGATATTTTATATAGATATCATGGAACTCATCATTTTCTTTTATATCTACTACTTCCATATCTCCACCATCCATTACAAGCATCGGACGTACATACTCTTCAACCACTGCATCTACGGCACGTGTTTTTTGTACAAGACTCATAGATGCAAAGTTCGGTTTTTCATCAGGAGCTGTATTTGCAGCTTCGATTAGTTTCTCTTTTTCCATCTCTGCTCTTGTGTCTCTTAAAATATCAACAAGGTAGATATCTTTAACCTCATGTCCACCCGGTTCGATACAAGACTTACAAAATGCACCCGCTTTTGTATAATCAGTAATCTCTTCAATGCTTTTTAAATCATTCAGTTTAATAACCTCAACTAAAGTATCATATGAAACCCTTGCACATTCACACACTATGAACTCAGTCTCAAAACTTTGCATATCTACACCTTTGTATGTAGCAGCAGCTTTTTTAATAACATCGTAAGCCATAACAGAACAATGCATCTTCTGAGGTGGAACAGCAGGTGTACTTGGGTTGTCACGCATAGCTTTCTCAACGTCTATATTTGTGATTTTTACGGCTTCATCTACGGTCTTGCCCATACACAACTCTGTCATAATATCACTACTTGCAATAGCGGTACCACAGCCAAAACTTTTAAACTTACTCCCTATGATTTTGTCAGTATCTTTTTCAACCGCCCAATAAAGCCTTACAGCATCTCCACAGCTCTCAGCTCCAAAATCAGCCACGATAAGCTTTGCGTTCATAGCTTCGGCTTCCTCTTCTGTTATATGCCCTTGATGTTGAGGGTTGTTCATCCTATCAACAACTATACTACTGTACTCATCCCAAATCGATCCGCTTACTAAACTACCTTTTGCCATAACTTATATCCTTTAAGGGTGTTCATTGTTATATGTATTTACATAAATAGTTCCGTAGAGTAAAATTTTGTATTTTAAAGATTTAGTATGTTTTTGGCTAAATCATGCCATTTTGCAATAAATATATAATTTAAATTAACATTTTTAGTGTTCCTTTATTTAGCTGATTTCAAGTTAATCTATATATAATGTTCGTTGAATAAATAATTAAATATACGAAAGGAACTTACATTAAAAACTATAACTTTAAACAAATCATTCTCAAAAAATTAGATTCACTTTTAAATTCACCAATTGAAAAAAAGATAACTTATGGTTTATTTGTTCTTGGAACTAGCATGGTTATCCCAAAATTATATAGTTCTCTAAGTATTAAATTACAGACAGAGTCATTTTCAATAGAAGCTGTAAATAATTCTGGTTTAGATGTAATAAATAATATTGGTATTTTACTAATTTTTATATCTATTTTCTTATTAATTTTATTTAATAGCCAGTTAGTTAATATTAGCTATATAAAAAAGAAGATTTC
>JAPHSI010000224.1 GCA_026193155.1 Sulfurimonadaceae bacterium
AGCAGGTATATATCGTATACAAAAAGTCCGATTGCAAAAAAAGCAACTAAAGCGAGGGCTCCTGCTAAAAAGTAGTTTATGTATGAATTAAACTTTTTTAAACCAGTAAGTATATTTTTTTCGATTTTTGACATAGATAAAAAATTACCTAATTCCTCTTCTCTATAAGAACTGGTTAATGTATCAAGATTAATATCAATGATTTTCTCAACTGCCTTTATTTCGCTGACATGGTACTTTTTGTTTAGAAAATTTTCTTCTATGTTTGTTAAAACAAAGGTTCTTACAAAGGTAAAAGCGGAGTTTACATAGTGTGTAGGCAGACCGATTCGTACATGGACTTCACCTATTTTATACAGGTATGTAAAATATTGTAAGTCATAATTCCCGCAAAATAGATTAATAAACCACTCTTTGATTCTTTTTCTATGATATTGGATTATTTTTTTATTTTTTAAAAATTGGGCAGTTTGTCCAAATCCCCAAATATAATCATAAAACTCATCAACAAATTTATCTGCAAGCTCATTCATCCTCGGTTGCAGGTCTTTTAAAATATGCTCTTCTTCTTTTGTAAACTTATAGTGTTCTTTTAAACTTTTGTGGTCTTGCATTTTAAAGCCTTTTAATCATATCTAAAATTATTATATCACATTTATAAATTATAAAAATTATTTTTATAAATGTAAAGAAAATCAAAAAATCTGTATAATAAAATATGTTTTTAAAATTTATGCCACTATTTTTTGTCGCTTTTATAGGTGTATTTATAATTATAAATATGTATATAAACAGACGCTTCTTTACTCAACTCCATCTTAGTCAAAAATCAAAAAAATATTTAAAATACTTTTTAAATATAAATATATTCGGAATTGTTCTTTATGTACTGGGAAGATATGTTTTTGATTTTCCAAATTGGTTGTATTTTTTAGTATCTTTGCCAATAGGCATACTTTTTTTACTCCTATGTAGTGCAGTGTTTTATGATATTATCAGGGTTATCTCAGACAGAGTGCCTATGAGTGACAAAAGAAGAGATTTTTTTAAAAAATCACTGGACATATCTTCACTTGGTGTTGCATTTGCCTTGAGTAGTCGTGCCATATATGAAGCTAAGTTTATAAAACTCGAGAGTGTAGATATTAAGATAAATAACTTAAAGAAAAAATATAAGATAGTACAACTCAGTGATATACATATAGGCGGAATAGTAGATAAAAATTTTATTAGTGGCATAGTTGAACGTGCTAATGCTCTTGAACCTGATATTGTAGTGATAACTGGAGATTTGGTAGATATAAAAATATCACGTGCACAAGAAGCTCTTAGTGAACTTAAAAAACTAAAACACAAATTAGGTATATATTTTGTTACAGGAAATCATGAGTATTTTCATAATGTAGAAGAGATTATGGATGCGGTTAAAAAACTTGGAATCAAAGTTTTAGAGAATGAAAATGTATATATTGGTAAAGAGGGCGAAGGGTTTAATCTAGCTGGTGTTCATGATATCTTTGGTTATAGAGCAGGGCACCATATGCCCGAGATAAAAGATGCTTTAAAAGAAATAGATAAGAGTTCTCCAACTGTATTGTTAGCTCATCAGCCAAGATATATAGAAGAAGTAACAGGAGAGGTTGATTTGATGTTAAGCGGTCATACACACGGAGGACAATTGTATCCGTTTAAAGCCCTTGTCAGAGTTGTACAACCGTATATAAGCGGACTTCACCAACATAATGAAAAACTACAGATTTATGTAAGTAAGGGTACTGGTTTCTGGGGTCCTCCAATGAGACTTGGAGCTTCATCAGAGATAACCGAAATAACTATTTCATAATCAAATCAGCAACGTTTTTGGAACTTCCGTTTTTAAGATAAGACCTTAGTTCGCTTGATTTTTCTAAAAATGAATCTCTGTTATAGTTATTGTAAGCATCTATAAGATTTTGAGTTGTGACATCATCTTGTAAAAATTCAGGATGCATAGTCTCTTCCTTATGCTTATCATACATAATATTTGCAAGACCTGCATATTTTGTAGTAGCTAAACGGCTAACTATAAACCAGTCCACTTTATTTGCTATATAGCTTAACACCAAAGGTGTGCCGATTATAGAAGCTTCAAGTGTAGCAGTACCCGAGCATATAAATGCAAAGTCTGCATTTAAAAGAGTGTTGTAAGTCTCATGTACAATTTCAAATTCGCTTATATCACCATAGAGGGCATCTATCTTTTCTTGCGAGAAGTTTGTAGGGATTATAAGAGTGCCTTTAACATTTAATCTCTCTCTAACTTCACGAAATATAGGCATGAGTCTAGTTATCTCACCTTTACGGCTTCCGGGCATAAATACTATTTTTTTTACTTCTTCATTTAGAGATGTTTTAAACTCAGTTATTTGGTCAAGAAGTGGGTGACCGACATATTGTATATTTGCATCACTAGGATAGTATGAAGGCTCAAATGGAAGTATGGAAGCAAGAGTATCTATAGTGCGTGCCAAAACGGGTATACGCTTTTTCTTCCATGCCCAAGCCTGAGGTAATATATAGTAGATTATTTCTTTGTCAGGATACTTTTTCTTCAGTGCTTTTGCAAGTGGCAGATTAAACCCTGATGAGTCTATTAAAAGTACCTTATCAACCTCTTTTGCCAACTCAACCATTTCATCTTTTAATTTA
>JAPHSI010000044.1 GCA_026193155.1 Sulfurimonadaceae bacterium
CCAAACAATGAAGTTGAATTTGTAATAGCACAGGCCCAAGAATTAAGAAACACTCTAAACTCACTATCAAAAGACACCTCTTTAAGTGTAGATAACCTAAACAGATTACAGATGTCATTAGATATAAAACAAGATGAAGTACATGCCTTACTATATGATGCTAATGAGAGTTCTACTTTAGAGGTTATACCTATAGATATAACGACAGAGTCTCTAACTCAAACTATTTTTAACACTACGAATGCAGAGTTAGATGAGGGTGCTTGTACTACTGACAATGGCTATAACTATAAAGTAAGTTATGGCTTTGAGGCACCTACATCCATGGCCGAAGATCTTATAAACGGTATAGCTATAAAAACACGGCTTGAACTTGGGGAGAGTGTAGATGATGCAAAAGTTACAATGTATTATCCAAGCTTACAAAATACCGAAACTGCGGATATGGTAGTTGTGTTTGAGGAGGATTATTATTTTACTTTTGATGAGGCATGGTTGGATAATTCAAATAAAACTATCTATATTATGACACCTAAAGATGACCGTGGACTATACAACTGCTATAGATATGAGCTGGACTCTTCAAGTGCAAGTAATATATCTGCCACTAAAGTTTTTAGATATACAGAACTATAAAGGATTTAAATGAAACTGTTGATAATATTAAGTATGCTGTTGGTCTCAATATATGCCAATGATACTTTTGAACGTGTTTTAATAACTAAGACTACTAAAAAATCAAATCTTAAGTCAATTAAACACAAATTAAATTTGTTAAAAGTAAGAATGTTTGTTCAGCACATTCCCTCAGGTTATTATGTTTACTCAAATATACTTAACAATAAAGAAGAATCTAGAATTATACTATCTAGAATTAAAACTACATTTCCTCATGCAAAAATAGTTACAATAGAAGTTCCGAGTAAAGAGCCTGCTAAAAATGCTATACAAGAACAAGAAGAAAATACCTTAGATAATAACATTTACGAAACAAAAACAGCCACTAAAAATAAAAATAACTTTTTTGTTAACTTTGGACTTGCTTACACAAGTACGGATGGCTCTACAAATGATGCCACTGCAAGTAAACTTGAGAATACGGGTATTGGTTATACACTTGAGGGAGGCTACATTTATGATGAAAATTTTCTTTTCTCAGTTGCTTATCAAGATGCATCTACAAGTGATATAACTATGGTAAACTACTTTACAAGTGCAAACTATAATTTAAACATACTTAGTAACTTAGATATTTACGGTGGTGTTGTTCTTGGAATGTCTTCACTGGAGTTAGATTCTTATTCAACATCTTCAGCCAGTACAGCCTTTTTATATGGTCTTCAAATAGGTACATCTTACTCAATAACTGATGATATAAATACATTTGTAGCATACCAACTATTAATGGCTGAACATACTATTAACTTACCAGATGCAGGTTCTAAAATAGATTTCTCATCATTTCATAATCTTCAAATCGGTGTAGGTTATAGATTTTAGATAAAGTACATTTAGCCGATATGGCTTACATGAAAAAGATACTTTTACTTCTAACCTTAACAGTTATCATAAGTGCGAGGGGACCTTTTGATTCACCCCTGCCGAGAAATTTAGATTTTTCCGCATTTAATACAAATAAGTACTTAGAAAATGAACAAGCTGTAGAAAATGAAAAAATTATATGTAGAAAAGTTTGCGATAAAAAGATATATAAAGAACAAATTATAAGTGAAGCAATAAACTTTTATAAAAGCTCAAAAGTACATCATTTTGACGGTAACTCATATAAATAAGAGAGATCTTTTTTACATATATTATTTACTTTATTTTGAAGATAATTAATAAGTTCTTCATCATCTTCCCCATCTGCAGGATACGAGACTAAATAACTTGTGATTTTTTTACCGAAAAATTCATCAAACATAGTTTTTACTATTTTAGCACCGTATTTATCCGTATATGGGAATAGAAAAAAATAGTCTTTTTTATTATTAACTATTGAATCCGAGTTACGCAAAACAGAACTTAGTGATGTTTTTATCTCATCTTTTGAAAAGTCTGAAAAATCACAATACAGTATTGTTAAACTCTCAGCTCTATTCTCGTCAAGTCTATCTGCTATACCGATATTTAATTTTATAAGTTGTCTAAAATCACTATACTTAAAATGTACACCAGCCATTGCATCCACCTTTTTTTAGTTGCACTAGTATATCAAAAATTATAAAATATTATATTTGTTTGCCTCTTCTCTGGATGCTAAAGCAGAAGTTTTTTCTTCTACTCCATCGTAAGATATTGAGTAATTGTCTTCAGGTATCGCTTTTGTATAAGCAAGCATGATACGACCTGCGAGAGCTTTATCAGACTCAGATGCACTCTTACTAAGTAATCCGTGAGGTCCCGGAATACCTACAGTTTTTAAGTGAGTGTATTTATCGTTATCTATATCTTGAAGGTGTCCGTTTTCATCCTTGTTACGTCCGACTACAAGTTTTGCACCATCAGGTAATCTCAAATGACGACCAAACTTCATTACAGGTATATCTTTAACCTCAAAGTCATTTTCATGAGCTATATAATCAAACATCTTTTTACCGAAATTTTCATCCGTTAAAAGACATCCACCACCCGGAGACTCAAAATCTTCCAAGCCAATTTCTTTGGCTAACTCTAGTTGTCTGTCACGACTTCTGCCGATGATTCCTTCTAGTTTTTCTCTGTCTACCCAGCCTTTCTCTTCGGCAATAGTCGGTTTTAATGCCTTTGCACTCATAGGACGAAGTAAAAGTCCGTCTACGTCTCCATCTTCCAAAACAGTTTGGAGTGCATCTTTATTTTGGCTCATCGGACGTTGTCCCATTACTTCACCGCTTATTAAAAAGCTCGCACCTTCAGCTTCCATAATACGCTTTGCAACAGCAAACATCTTTGCATGACAATCTATACATGGGTTAAAATTTTTTCCATAGCCGTGTTTTGGAGAAAATAAAACATCTTGAAGATATTCATTCTCTATATCTATTATTTTAAGTTCTGCACCGACTTGATCACACATACTTTGCATATGTTCATGTCTGTCTTTTGTACTTCCAAAACCTGTAGAGATATTTACAGCTACTACATCTATCCCTTGGTCTATTATAAGTTTCATCGCTAATGTGGAATCAAGTCCACCTGAGAAAAGAGCTATTGCCTTCATTTATCTCCTTATATTTGGTGTAATTTTATCATATTTCCAGGCAAAACAACTCATATTTAGACATACACTTATGATACAATAACTACTTTATAAAATTTTTTAAGCTATAGGAAAATATATGAAGTCGGTTTATTTATTAGCATCTACTACATTATTTGTCATTTTATTTCTCGGATGTAGCACTACCACAGAGAAAAGCATCATTCCCACAAAGAAGTTAAAAAGTCAAAAAGCAAAAATAAAAACACTTGAAGATGCCAAAAAAGCTATTATTTTCTTTCATTCTATAAACGCTTTAAACAATACAACTATGAACTTATCTCAAAAACGTAAAAGTTCCAACAATCAGTTACTATCAAATCAAATTACAAAACTGCAAACTATTAGTGAAACTAAAAAATGCTTAAATGATGGAACTTATAATTTTAATGCAAAGATTAAAAAAGTTAAAAACATAACTTTATACGATACTTCCATTACATATAATAATTGTATAGACAATTCACACAATGAAGAAACTAAAGAGAGTTATTTTACATCAAACGGCTCTGAGCTAACCAAAGGCTCAGGTACAGATAAAAAAGATGCATATTTTAATAACTCCACTCATAAACTAAAAAATTTTAAAATCGATTCTGATTTATATTCAAGCATATCAAATGTCGTTATTAAAAATATTTGGGAGGAAAATAAACTAAACGGTACGTATTCTAGTAAACTAACAATAGATGGAACTATGTTAGTTTCTTACAAATCACCTGTTGTGGGAATGAAAATCAAATATAAAGACTTTGAACTTAATGAATTTTCTTATGATGGCTTTGACTACGCATCTTCAATCAACGGAACTGTAAGTGTACAATCTACATTAAAAGGATGTGCAAACGGTCTTTATACATTAGAGACTATAGAGCCACTTAAGTTATCTCCATCTTTTAACGGTTATAGCTACGGTGTTTTAGTTATAAATAATACTACATTTGAATATAATGTCGATGGGAGTATAAATGTAACGCTTCCTAACACTTTAAAAGGTGTTATAAAGAAAAACGCATCCGTTACATGTGAATAAGTTCTAAGTTTGTTCAATTACTTTAGTTTTGCAATGATTCCACGTAATTTTCTTATTTCAAACGCTTTTTGCTCGAACTCAATATCCTGACGCATATTTATCTTCTTTAGTTCACGGTTATAATGTTTTGAAAGGAAAGTATTTAATTCATTTTGTAGTTCATCTTCACTTTGTATAGCTTTTATACTATCATCAACCGAAATTGCCATTATGTTTGGATGATTGGTTTGATTAGATATTAAAAGAGAAAATTCATTTTGATGAAACTGTAAAATAGATGGATCTAATACATCTAAAACCTGTGTAAGCATATGAGGTTTTTCTAGTAATGTTTTTATTAAAGATAACTCCCACATATCACGGTGAGATGATGTTTGCATAACAGGTGTGTTTGTTTGTGATGTATTGGTTTGTCCTGCGATACGTACAAATGAAGGACTTATAGATAATCTGGATGCAAGATAACTTTTATATTCTTCTTGAAGAATCGGAGATAATGTTTTTAAATAACCTATTGCATCTTGCATACAGGCTTCTTTTGCTTTTGGGTCTTTTAAATCATACAAAGAAATTATTTCATCTAACACAAACTCTATAAAAGGCTTAGGTGAGCGAAACATGCCGGCTAACTCATCTACACGTCCATCTTTTACCATATCAGCGGGATCTAACCCACCTTCAAATATAACAACACCGCCAGAAAATCCACCTGCACTCAGTAACTTGGAAGCCTTTAGTGCCGCTGCACGACCTGCTTTATCTCCATCATATGCCATAATAACTCTTGGCTCACCCTTTCTAAGAAGGGGTAGATGCTCTGGTGTAAGTGCCGTACCTAAAGTTGCAACAGCATTGTTAAATCCTGCTTGGTGCAGCATAATAACATCAAGATAACCCTCTGTTATGATTATCTCTTTTGTTTTATGGAGTGTTTGTTTGGCATGATGATATGCATATAAAAGACGAGACTTATTAAAAAAAGGTGTTTCAGGCGAGTTCACATACTTTGCCTGATGCCCGCTAATAGTCCTTCCTCCAAAACCAACTAACGCACCGTTAGCAGAGTGTATAGGAAATGTTATACGCTCAATAAAACGGGAATAATACCTATCACCTTCATAACCAACTACACCCATATCTACAGCTTCTTTCAGTGTAAACATATGAGATGTTATATAGTTCATAGTAGATTGTGAATCAGGTGCATATCCAATACCAAACTTCTCAACACTGCTCTCATAGATGCCACGTTCACTCAAGTACTTAGTCGCTTCTATGCGAGATGTAAGTAAGTTCTGATAATACTCATTTACTTTATCCATAACTTGTGAGCGTGGTTTGTTATTTTTTTTATCTGTATATGAAAGGGTAAAATTATAGGTATCTGCTAATTTTTCAATGGCTTCTGGATAATTAAGTTTTTCATACTCCATAGTAAACTTGATGCTATCACCGCCTGCACCGCATCCAAAACAGTGATATATCTGTTTAGCAGGACTGACAACAAACGATGCTGTTTTTTCATCATGAAAAGGACATGGTGCTTTAAAATTTGCACCTGCTTTTCTCAGCTCAACGTATGAGCCTACAACATCAACAACATCAAGTTGTGCTTTAAGGGCATCTATGGACTCTTGGGTAATCATAAGTGTGATTATACTTGAATAAAAGAAAGCTTTTGATTAAGACAGATTAAAAAATCTGTCTTAGAAGGAGAAATAAAATCAGATTAATAAATATCTGAATTTGGGTGATTAGGTTTACTAATCGGGTTTTGTGTTTCGGAAGTATCGTAATGTACAATATTGTCAGCCTGAAGAGCACCTAATGTTAAAGCGATTGCTAAAATTATCTTTGTCATGTTTTATCCTTTGGTAAGAGCCCGTTAGACTCTAAATTTTTAAATCGGAGTAATTTTATCTGATTTAAAATATATTAACATTGACATAAATCAATAAATCGGATAAATTTAGTCTTATTTATAAAAAAGCCGTATAAACTTTGATTTATATAGATATTTAGGTATACTTCCAGTTCAAATTTTAAAGAAAGTGGGTGATGTGATATGCCAGGTATAGTACTACGTGCAGATGATAACTTTGATGCATCTTACCGCCGTTTCAAAAAGCAGACTGACCGTAACTTAATCGTTACGGAAGCTCGTGCTAGACGTTTCCATGAAACTGAAACTGAAAAGCGTAAGAAGTTCAAAATAGCATCTCGTAAGAAAATGCTTAAACGTCTTTATATGATGAGACGTTACGAATCACGCCTATAA
>JAPHSI010000111.1 GCA_026193155.1 Sulfurimonadaceae bacterium
ATTTCATGCACCTGAAACTTTGGGTGATGAAAGTTTCATCATGGCATGTTGGCATGGTGAACTGCTTATGATTCCATATGCCTATTTGCATTATAAAAAAATTCCAACGGTAAAACTTTTTATATCTGAACACTTTGACGGTGAGCTTATAGCCAAAACACTTAGCTTCTTCGGATTTGGGACAATTCGAGGTTCTACTACACGCGGTGGAGCCAAAGCACTTATACAAGCTATTAAAGAGATAAAGGGCGGTTCTGATATTGGAATTACACCAGATGGTCCAAAAGGACCAAGACATGAAGTACATGATGGTATAATAGCAATAGCACAAAAAACTAAGAAAAAAATTGTCCTTGTTGAAATTAAGCCAAGTAAATATTGGCAGTTAAGTTCATGGGATAAATTTATTGTCCCAAAACCGTTTGGAGAGTTAAACTATTTTATATCCAAGCCGATAGATATAAGCGATGTTGAGTTTGAAGAAGCAAGAAAATTAGTAAAAGAAGGATTACTTAGTCATGAATACTAAAGTTGCAATTGTTTTATTCTCATTATCAACTTTACTTTTTATGGCTTTGTATTTCTACTTTAATCCATCATATCAAAAATCATTGCAGGCAAAGTATTATTATGAAATCGGTGATTACAATGAAGCTTATTTAAATGCCGTTGAAGCTTTTGAAATAGATTCTTACAATCGTATGGCTGCAACAATTATGGCTCAATCTAAGACATCATTAAAGTATACAAAATATATTGGTGAAGCAAAAGAATATATGAGACAAATTGATGAAATAGTAAGTAAAGAAGATATTCAACAAAGTGATAAAGCAAAAATTAGGCTTATATGCAAGATTATGAAAAGTGCATATATAAAACTTGCACCAAGTGTTGTAACAGATAAAGAGCTAGTAAAAAACGCAGCATACTATAATGCTGGATTTGAGCAGTTACTTGAAAAAGTTGATAGATAAAAAACGTAAAGACTTTTGCGAATATTTAGAAAATATTCGTGGTTATTCTGATCTAAGTATTAAGACATATGACGATGCTATAAAAGAGGCATTATCATACATTGAAATACTAGAAGAAAATAATGAAATAATTTTTGATTTAATGCCTTACAGATTAAAAATATCAGAATTAAATTCCAAGACAATATCAAAAAAATTATCTGCTATTCGTTCATTTAGTGAATATTTGAATGAAAAGGGAATGAAAATTGTTTTAAAATCCGATAGTAGTGTAAAAGTTGCAAAAACTTTACCAAAGCCGGTTTCTCATAAACATATAGTAGAGGCATTGTCTTTTGCTGATGAGCAAGAAAGTTTGGTAGTTAGTCTGCTTTATACATTGGGTCTTCGTATATCAGAACTTGAAAAATTAAAGTTAGAAGATATAAGTGAATCTTGGGTAAGAGTACTTGGTAAAGGTTCTAAACAAAGGGATGTTCCGCTTTTGAAAAATATAAAAGTTGCTATTGATTCTTATAGAGAAAATTATAATCCTAAAGTGTTTCTTTTTGAGAAAAATGATGAAGCTTTAAGCCAAAACTCACTAAGATATATAATTGGTAAAGTTTTTAAAAGGATAAATTTGAAGGTAACCCCGCATCAGCTGCGTCATTCTTATGCTACAGAATTATTAAACTCTAATGCTCCAATAGCTGATGTGAGTGAACTGCTCGGTCATTCTTCCATGGCAACTACACAAATTTATACAAAATTAGGCTCAGCACTTAAAAAACAAAACTATAATGATTCTCACCCACTTTGTGGATTAAATATGGAGTTGGACAGTGCTGAGTAAGTTAAAAAATTATCTATACAATAAAGTATATATAAATATTGTACAAAGTTCTAAGGATACTCAAATATATGTTGAAGAAATACATCATAACGGTTCTTCAGACAACTATGAAGAAGTATTTAATAGTTCGGATAAAAGTGATATATATGATTATATAAAAACATTTATGAATAGATCTCCAATAAATTATATATCACTTTTAGACCCGTCACTATCTCAGGGTGCAGCTCCTACATGTTCATCGTCTGAAATGAAAAAATATTGTGATATAGGTGGGCTTGAACATGTATGTGTAGATGAAACATGGGTTTATTATACATCTAAATTAGATTTATTGCAGATTCAAGGACGTTATAAAAAGACAGGAATAGATTTTATTTTTTCACCTTTTTATATGCTACATAAATTTTTTGCTGATAAAATAAAAGAAGAAATAGCATTATTTATTTTAGTTCATGAAGACTATATAGCTTTAAGCGTATTTGAAAACTCTAAACTTCTATTTGCATCTTTATTAGATATGCAAAAAGATGATGAAAGTAATGATGAACTTCTTATGGACGTTGATGACGATGAAGAATTAATACTAGATGAAATAGAGAATAATAGTGTTGATTTAGAAGACATAGATGTTGATGATGATTTAGAAGGTTTAGATGAGCTTGATGATTTAGATGACTTAGATACATTTGATGATATGGATGATTTTGAAGCAGATGAAGATGATGAAGAACAGTTGTCATTTAGCAATAAGCAGATAGATGACTCAGTAGAACAAAACAGTTTTGGAGAAGATTATCATAGGTTTTCACTTATTCAAAGTGCTGTAAATACTTTTTATAAAGATTCTAAATTTGATAGTGAATTTATTCAAGATATTTATGTAGCTGATGGAATAGGGCTTAGCACTGAGTTTAAAAAATTTTTAGAAGAAGAGATATTTTTAAGTGTATTCATTAGAAAAATAGATATACCTCAAGAGTTATGTGAACTTGCTAAAGTGGAGCAAAAATGAGATATAGTTATATAAAACCTCGTAAAAAATCTTTACTTACGCCAGAGATGAAACTTTTATTTGCATTTTTTTCTATGAGCCTTTTTATGCTCTTAAGTACATATATGTTTCTGCTCTACAAAGATGCAAAGTTTTTAGAAGATAAACAAAATATAGCTATTAAAAAATCAAATTTACAAAAAAATATTAAAGATATGGAAGCAAAAATTGCTTATATAGAACAGCAAAATATAACTTCCGCTAAGATATTTACGCAAAATTCTGTCTTAAAAGACTCTATCAAAAATCTGTTTGACTTAGTCCCTCAAAGAATAACATTGTCACAGGCCAAACTTCTGGAAAATGGTCTGGTGCTTTACGGCATTACACCAAATAAAGATGTATATAACTTTATGCTTCATGCACCACTTAGATCTATTTTTCATAGAACCTATAGTAGTTTCTATCCTGCCGAAGGGGGTTGGCTCAGATTTGTTTCAACAAACTATATGGATGAAAAAGATTTAGAAGATATTGGCAAAGAGGGAATAAAAGATGAGTAGTATTACAAGACAAAGTATATATATACTTATTTTATCAATTCTTCTTTTAGTATTTGTATTATTATTTTCTTTTTTAGCTTTGATTCCTGAGGGTAAAAAGTATAGAATACAAAGAGTTCAACTTACTAAAGAGTACAAAGATTTAAGAAGATATCAGGATTTCGATTCTCAAACTTTTGAAGAATTAAAAAAGCTTCAAGCGAATAATAGACATATAATAACAGCATTTGATACACCGTTTGATAAAGATAGGTTTATAAAAAAATACAAGGGTTTGTTTAATACACTTGAGTTAACAAAAGCTGAAAAACTAGATAATGAAGATGGTTTTAGTGTTTATAATGTAAAAACAAGTTCAAAAATAAGTTCACCTGCAACATTTTATAAGTTTTTAGAGGAAGTAAATAAAAGTGATTGGATTGTCGCAGTTAATTTTCCAATAGATTTTAAGCGTGATGGAGAAGTTATAAACTCATCTTTTCAAATGAAAGTTTATTGTAACTCTAAAGATTCAAACAACTCCAAATGAGTGTAAAAATATACCCTTAGTTTGGTATCTATTTTTAACTTTCTCATCTTCTCTTTAAACTCTTTTATCATGGTTATGTCTTTATTTATATAGGGTGCAATAAATACATACTTTTTATAAAAACTGACAAGATGTCTTCTACCTAAGACTAAGCTATTCTCATTTTTTAAAAGTTCTCTTTCATTTGAGCTCATCATGTAACCGATAGATTTTAAATATTTATCAATATTATAGATATCGGAGCGTTTGTTTTTTGTACTAATAAAGTAGGCAAAATCATCTTTTATATTTACATCCGCATCTTCTATAAGCTCATTTATATCTGCATCCAAATACTCAAAACTTTTTTTGATTCCATCTAAGTACTCGGATATTAAAGGGTTTGAAAATTGGTGTCTAAATCTGTTTCTGGTATAACTCTCATCTAAATTACTTTCATCTTCAAAGTACTTGATATTATGAGTTTTTAAATACTCCAAAAGTTCACTTTTATCCAGATGCAGTATTGGTCTTGCTAAGTTATAGTTTTTGTTTTTTTGAAGAAATTTTATACCGCCAAGTTCTGCACAACCTGCACCTTTACAAAACTGCATAAGCATCCACTCGAACCTGTCCCCCAAATGGTGAGCAGTAAGAAGATTCTCATATTTATGTTCTTTGATAATATCTTCAAAAAACTTATAGCGTATCTCTCTTGCAGATGCTTCAAAGTTTGTGTCTATTTTTTTTGCTTGGTGTATAAAACATCTTATATTGTATTTATTGGCAAGCTCGTTGGCATATGCTACTTCATCTTTACTTTGTGCCCTTATACCGTAGTCGACTATAGCTATATCAAACTCTATATCTGCATCCAAGAGTAAAAAGAAAAGGGCTGTAGAATCTACCCCTGCAGAAAATGCCAAAAGGTTTTTAGAAGACTTTAGATGTTCTAAAACATTACTTTTTAGCATCAAATACCCTAATTAGTCTAAACTTTTATCTTTTTCGGCTGAAGATTTACTTTGTAAATCCTCGCTCGTCAAAGAAGTTTTGACTACATTATCAACTGTAGCAGTTAAAATATCGCCTACAAGAGAAGTGATTTTGGCTTTATATATTTTTCCAAATTCAAGTTCACTTTCATCATCTGTTCTATCATTAACATATATTTCACCGTCTATGTCCGGTGCCCAGATAAGCTCTTTTGCACTTAGTAAAAATTCGTGTTCATCACTCTCCCCATCAATCACCAACTCTAGCTCTTTTCCAATTTCTGCCTCAAGAGATTTTTGTAAAATATCTGCTTTTACATCTGCTAAGATTTCTGCTCTATCATGGATAATATCTGCATCTATTTTTTGATCTTTCATATCGAATGCAAATGTCGTCTCTTCATCTGAATATTCAAAAATATTTATTCTGTCAAAGCCGAAATTCTCTGCAAACTCTTTCATCTCATCAAACATCTCCTGTGTTTCACCAGGATGACCTACTATGAAACTTGTACGTATAAACGAATTAGGAAGTGATTTCATAAAATTTAATAGTTCTAAAGTTTTTTCTTTTCCAAAACCACGCTTCATGATACGTAGCATATCGTCATTTATATGCTGGATAGGCATGTCAAAATAGTTATGGAAGATTTTTGACTTTCCTATATTTTGAAGCAGTTTTAAAGTTGTGGTCGATGGATAAAGATATAAAATTCTTGTACTTTTCACACCCTCTATCAGCTCTATTCTTTGGATTAAAAGCGAGAGTCCGTCTTGAATGTTTTGGTCACGTAGATATGATGAAGAGTCTTGAGAGATAAAAGAAAAATCGTAGTATCCTTGTCTTACAAGTGTTTCAACCTCATTGGCGATAGAATCAAGTGAGCGTGAATTTAGTTTACCTTTAAATGAAGGTATCGCACAAAAACTACAAGCCTGATTACATCCTTCTGAGAGTTTTATATATGCATGATAAGTTGAGCCTGTAACTACACGTTCAGCTCCATCTATCAGATATACTTCATCGCTAAATCTACTCTCTTTTGCGGCTAGTAACTCATCTATACGTTCATAATCTCCAACACCTGTAAATATATCTACTTCGGGCATCTCCAAAGCTAACTCTTCACGGTAACGCTCACTTAAACATCCTGCAACTACCAGTATGCTGTCCTCTTTTCTTGCATCGTGCAGGTTTAAAATCGTATTCACAGATTCCTCTTTTGCAGCATCTATAAAACCGCAGGTATTTACTATGATTACATCTGCCTGTGTATTGTCATCAGTTAAAGAAAAGTTTTTTAATCTTCCCATCATAACTTCCGTATCAACAAGATTTTTATTACAGCCTAAAGAGACTACGTGGAGTTTGTTTGCCATATTTTTCACTTATAAGTATTTTTCTGCTGCAATTATACTATATAATTGCATTATGAAAATATATGACGTAATTATTTTGGGTGCAGGTGCGAGTGGACTTATGTGTGCATCTGAGTTAGATAAATCTTTAGATGTGTGTATCATAGATGCTAATGAAAAATGTGCCAAAAAACTTAAAATATCAGGTGGTGGTAAGTGTAACATCACAAATAAATATGTAGATGTAAAAAACTTTGATGGAGATTCAGAACTAGTAAAAAGTGTACTTGATAGATTTAACAGAGATGATATGTTGAAGTTTTTGTCTGATAATAAAATAGAACTTGAACTTAGAAAAAACAGGTATTACTTTTGTAAAAACTCTTCAGACGATATTATAAATATTCTAAAGAAAAAATCATCTTTTGCAAAGCTACGATTAAATACCAAGGTACTGGATGTAAAGAAATGTGATGATATTTTTGAAATTAAAACAGATAAAGGGATTTTTAAATCAAACTCTCTTGTTATTGCTACAGGTGGAGAGAGTTTTAAAAATATCGGTGCAAGTGATATAGGGCTAAAAATTGCAAAAAGTTTTGATATTGAAGTAAAAAATTTTACTCCGGCTCTTGCTGGACTAACTGTTCAAAAAGAGCAGTTCTGGATGAAAGAGTTAAGCGGGCTATCTTGTTATGTAAATATAAAAGCAGGTGATAGGCTTATAAAAGAGGAGATGCTTTTTGCACATAAGGGAATAAGTGGACCGGCTGTTTTATCTGCATCTCTGTATTGGAGAAAAGGTGATATTTCTATAGATTTTTTGCCGGACAAAAATATACTTGACTTAATTAAAGGAAGTAAAAAACTGATTAGTTCAGTAATACCATTGCCAAAAAGATTATCAAAAGCACTATTAGATGCAGTAGATGTAAAGGATATGGAGTGTAAAAAAGCAGATGCGAAAATAAAAGAAAAACTATTAAAGCTACATAACTACTCTTTCGCACCTGCTGGTAACTTTGGATTTTCAAAGGCTGAAGTGTCTCGTGGCGGTGTTATCTCTAATGAGTTGAATTTTAATACTTTAGAATCAAAAAAAGTAAAAAAACTTTACTTTATTGGTGAAGTTGTCGATGTTACGGGTGAACTTGGTGGATATAATTTCCAATGGGCATTTGGTAGTGGTATGGTTTGTGCTCAAAATATCAGATAATATCGTGTATTTGTAAATTAATTTAATATATATTTCATACACTCTCTTGTACAATGGTATTTTCTGTGATATTTTAATAAATTTTAAATAAAGGAATACAATATGGGTAGACTCCAAATATTTTTAACATCTTTACTTATAACATTAGCATTTACATTTTCTGGGTGTGGTAGTGATAATAGTGACGCTCCTGTCAGTTCTGATTCAATAGGTACTATCCCAGATATTACGGATACAACGGATGTAAGTGACTTAAATGAGAGTTCATTAACTGTATTGTTGCCGGTGAGCTCAAAAACAGTGACTCAAAATAGTGAGCTTGTTAGTATAGAAGTAAGATTATTTGATGGTGCAAATAACCCATATTCAGACGGTGAAATCAAAATAGTATTTCCAAATGATGTTAGAAATGGTAGGGATGTTGGAACGTTTAAAGATTTGAGTTCCAATTTGACAAACGGACTTGCAACGTTTGAATATACTGCTCCTAAAAATTTGTCGGATAATACAAATGATATTGTATTTGGTTTTTATCATAGTGCAAACCTAAGTGATGTAAAACAATACACGTTGACATTAAGTCCTGATGTAAACCAAACAACTTTGACTACTTATTCTATAAAAAGCTCTTTAGTAAGCGGTAGTTTATCTATGGGTTTAGAATCAGAAAAAGTAGTCTCTTTTCATGTTGTTGATGACTTGGGGACACAGTTAGATTCAGATAGTATAACAACTATAAGTATGACACTTTTAAACACGGCATTGGCTAAAATAGAGTATTCCGGTGCAGAAAATTTAACGACTGTAACTATGAATGATCCTACAAAAAATTCACTCTCGGTTAATTTAATTAGTTCAACAAAGTCAGGTATAGTCCCAATTGATGTAAATGCTACATTCTTGGATGCGGATGGAAATGCGGATAGTGTATCTGGCACTTTTAATCTTGTTATACTCTCTGGTCCGCCGACTGCTATGAGTATAAAGTATAGTGGAACAACTCATGATGAAGAAAATGCCAGATTTCAAGACCACATGGTTATAGCTGTAACAGATAAGTATTCTAATAAAGTCAATACCAATCCGGCTGTAACTGCTTCTATGATAGTTGGTTATGCACAAGAGATAGCTGGAAATACAAAAGTTGCACTTGATAGCCGTATATTTTTTCAAACGACAGATGCAAAATCTGCTACAATGAATCCGACAAACAATACTCTAACATCTACAGCAACATTTACAAATATTGATTTAGATAATGATATTTTAATGACATATGGAAACGGATATACAAATAGTGTATCTGGTATGTGGAATTTAAATAAAAATAATGTCGCTATGCTTGCAACAAATACATTAGAGATAGAAGATGAAATTCCTGGAAGTTCTAATATATCGAATATAGGGTTTGCAATAGGGCATAACTACCGTCAAGATACATGTCGTGATGGTGAAGAATGGATAGCTACAGTAGAGTTGGAAGGTGATACATTAGATGATAACGGGATTGTAAAAGCTACTATCAATTATGATTATTATCTTGTAATGAAAACTATCGCACTTGGTGTTGATTTGGTTGGTTTTACAGCCGATAGCAATACTACATCAAAATTTGGTGAGATGAGAAAACATACTCTTCGCTCAACTGGTATAACTGCCGTTCCAGATAGCTGTGTAATTCCTAAAGGTACGACTGATGATTGTGAATTTACATTTTTGATTGACGGAACAGATCAATGGCTTAGAAATGCCAATCCAGACTATACAATAGTTAAAAATGATAAAACTTCTATAGATTATAATATATCAAAAACATATGAGGTTTCAACAATAAATCAGTGCGTTGGTAAAAATGATGGCGGGGTAGTATATGTAAATATAAATGCAACAGCAGCAGCTGATGGGGCTGCTTCAATCGCCCTTGATGATATTCTATACGGAAGAGAATTTTAAATTAGGAAAGTTTTATGAGAAAAGTATTAAAAAAATTATTAGTAACTACTTTATTAATAGCAAGTACATCTTATGCAGATATGAACAATTATGTATATGATTCAAATTCCTTGGTTGGTTTTGAAACAGGGTTTTCAAGTTTTGATGTTAAAGATGCGAATAATGTTACGACAAAAGAAAAGTTTGAATATGTCGGAATGAAAATAGGAGCAGAGACACATAACGTAAGAATGTTTTTATCTCTCAGAAATGCTTTTGTAGATAATTATGACTATGCTTACATGTATGGAGCAGAACTACAATACAAATTTAATCTCTCATCAATAATAAATTTTTATATCGGGGCAAATATCGGGCGTATAAGCTTTAGGTTTGACGATGCTTCAAACAACACACGTGATTTTACTACTGAGTATATGGGTGGTGATGTTGGTTTTAATTGGCATCTTACCGATTCTGCTGATATTGAGATTGGAGCTCGTATTATGAGTTTACCTGAACCTGAACATACATTAAGTGGTGTTACATATACATTTGATGATATTAGTATGAGTTATGTAAGTTTAATTTTTAAATATCAAATGGATTAATTACGTAGTGGTGCTCGATACTGGATTTGAACCAGTGACCACCACCATGTCAAGGTGGCACTCTACCACTGAGTTAACCGAGCGAAAAAGTTAGAAATAATACACAAAAATCCCTTAAAATTTACTTCTTCAAATATTTGATTTTCTTTACTTTTAATTTAGGTAAATTTAGTGATAATTTCAAAACTAAAATACCAAAAGGTAAATTATGAATGTTGCAGAATTAGAAAATATTGGTTTAAAAAATATTGGTGAAGTTTTTCATAACCTAAGTTATGAGAAACTTATCCAACATGAAGTAAACAATAAAGAGTGTGCAGTCACAAAAAAAGGTGCGACTGCTGTTGATACTGGAATTTTTACAGGTAGGAGCCCAAAAGATAAATACTTTGTAGAACGTGATCCATCTAACAAGTATATAGCATGGGGTGACGTAAACCAAAAAGTTTCAGCTGAAATCTTTGATGAACTTTTAGAAGTTGCACAAGAACAACTCTCAGGGAAAAATTTATATGTTACTGATGTATTTTGTGGATCTTCTGCTGCATCTAAACGTTCAGTACGTTTTGTATCTGAAATAGCTTGGCAATCCCATTTTGTTAAAAATATGTTTATTCGTCCAAGTTCAGCTGAACTTGAAGTATTTAAAGAAGATTTTGTTGTTTTAAATGCATGTAAAGCTATAAACGAAAAATGGGAAGAACATGGAATGAACTCTGAAGTTTTTGTTCTTTTTGATGTTGAAAGAAATATGGCGATTATCGGTGGTACTTGGTACGGTGGTGAGATGAAAAAAGGAATTTTTTCTATGATGAACTACTGGTTGCCATTAGAGGGTAAACTACCTATGCACTGTTCTGCAAATGTTGGAACAGATGGAGATACTGCGCTTTTCTTTGGATTAAGCGGTACAGGTAAGACTACTTTATCTACTGATCCAAAACGTGCTTTAATTGGTGATGATGAGCATGGTTGGGATAATCATGGCGTATTTAACTTTGAGGGTGGCTGCTACGCAAAAGTTATTAACCTTGATGAGAAAAGTGAACCTGAGATTTATGGAGCTATCAAAACTAATGCATTATTAGAAAATGTAGTTATGTATGGTGCTGGTGAAGTAGACTATGAGGATTCAACTAAAACAGAAAATACACGTGTATCATATCCTATCGAGCATATCGAAAATCATAAATCTGATTTAATGGCAGGGCATCCTAAAAATATTATATTTTTAACGGCAGATGCATTTGGTGTATTACCACCTGTTTCTAAGCTTACTCGTGATCAGGCGATGTATTACTTCTTAAGTGGTTATACTGCTAAAGTTGCAGGAACTGAGCGTGGAATAACTGAGCCTGTCGCAACATTCTCTGCTTGTTTTGGAGAAGCGTTCTTACCACTCCATCCAACAGTATATGCTAAGTTATTAGGTGAAAAAATTGACAAGCATGATGTAAATGTTTACCTTGTTAACACAGGTTGGACAGGTGGAAAATATGGTGTTGGTCACAGAATGAGCATCAAGGATACTCGTGCATGTATTAACGCTATTTTAGATGGAAGTATAAATGAGAGTGAATTTGATATTACAAAAACTTTCCGTCTTCAAGTTCCAAAAACTTTAGGTGATATAGATCCTGAAATTTTAAACCCTCGTAATGCATGGGCTGATAAAGATGAGTTTGATAGAACTCGTGATGAGTTAGCTGAGATGTTTATAGAAAACTATACGCGTTACAAAGATGGTCATGATGATTATTCACCATACGGACCGATAATAGGTTCTTAATATATTAAATAGCGACGCTAATACGTCGCTATTTTCTAACTTTCTTTTTAGTAGCTTTTTCCATATACAACCATAATAAACCGCCAAATGTTACAAGCAGTAGTGGAGCTATCCAAGGTTTTTCACCTATAAGTTCAGCAAGTTTTATAAGCGGTGCACCTGAATAATAAGCACCTAAACCAACAACTAAGCTCCAAACTCCCGCAGAGAAAAAATTAAGTATCGCAAACTTTTTAAAGTCATATTTGGTAAGACCGATTGCAATAGGAATAAGTGTTTTTATACCATATACAAATTTTTGAAATAAAATAATCCAAGAACCGTACTTCTTCATTAGTGCGTGTGATAATGCAAGTTTTCTTCTATGTTTACGTAAACCTTCCATCATCATAGTCTTTTGGTATCTTGCCATGTAAAAAAGCATCACATCTCCAAGAGCATTTGCAATAAATGCTATAAACAACGAAGTTGTTAAGTCCATTTTTCCCATGTATGATAATACTCCGGCACCAAGTAATGCTACAAATCCACCACCTAGTGAGTATAAAAAAAGTCCTATATATCCATATGTTGCTAAGTTAGAGAAGGTATCTTCCATGTAAATCCTATAATTTTTTAATTTTTGTTATTTCATCTCGAAGGCGTGCAGCTTCTTCAAAGTCAAGTTTTTTTGCTGCATCTTTCATCTTAAGTGATAATTCTTTTATTATTGCTTTTCTTTCAGATGCAGGCATTTTATCTAGTTTTTTATTCTTTTGGTAAATGCCGCTGTGGTCTTCAACCTTTAGATTTTCATCTAGTGTTCGTATAGTCGTTTTTGGAGTTATCCCATGCTCTTTGTTATATGCATCTTGTATCTCTCGTCTATTTTTAGTAGTATCCATAGCTCTTTGCATAGAACCTGTTATTCTATTTGCATATAAAATAACTCGTCCATTTTCATTTCTAGCCCCACGTCCAATTGTTTGAATAAGTGCAGTCTCACTTCTTAAAAAACCTTCTTTATCTGCATCTA
>JAPHSI010000057.1 GCA_026193155.1 Sulfurimonadaceae bacterium
TATTTTCTAGTAGTAGAGCTGTCTTCTTGTTTAAAAGCTGAAAACACTTTATCTATATTTTCTTTTGCTATACCTATACCGGTATCACTGACAGCTACTTCTACCTTTTGCATCTCATTAAGTGATTCCAAAACATCTAAAGATATAGTAACCTTTCCTCCTGCATCTGTAAACTTAAGTGCATTGGATGCTAAGTTAGTAACTACTTGTTTGAGTCTTGTAGAATCAAAATAAACATCCTTACGTAGTTTTTTATCAATTTTTAAATCAAGTTTTATAGATTTTCTATCTGCTGTGAACTTTAAAAGGTTGTGTACATCTTTAAGTGCTGCTACAAGATCAATTGGGATAATGTCTAGTTCAATATTATCACTTTTAAGTTTTGAGAAGTCTAATATAGAGTTTATAATATTTAAAAGTGATTTTGATGAATTATTTATAATATCTGAATATTTTTTTTGAGTTTTATTTAGATTTGTATTTAATAAAAGATCTGAAAAGCCTATAATTCCATTCATTGGTGTACGTATCTCATGCGACATATTTGCCAAAAATCTTGACATGAGGTGTTCAGCAGATTCAGCTTGCATCCTAGCTTCTTCAATCACCGTGATATCATTGAATGAACTTACTGTTAGAATTTCATCATTGATAATTATAATATCTGAAGTTACTAAAAAGGCTTTTTCTTTAGAATCCTTGGTTTTAAATAACATTTTATATGTTTTATTTTTGTTTTTACTAACTACTTCATACCATCTTTTTCCATCTATAGTCTTTTGAATATAGCCGTCTCTTTCTAGAGCTAAGTCGCAGATGCATTCATATTTTGATTTAAAATCATCAAGGTTTTTATAATCAAAATATTTATAAAAAATATCGTTTACTTTATAAATTGAATCGTTTTTTGTAACAACAACAATATTTTGAGATGCATTTAAGAGTATATCAGAAAAGTCTTTTTCTTTTTCATATGCTTTTTGTGTATGAATAAGTTCAGTAATATCCTCTTTTATAGACATATATTCATAAGTTTTTCCATCTTCGTCGTGTATCGGAATAATGGTGCTTTTTACATAATATGTTGAACCGTCTTTTGCCATATTTGCTATGTTCGCAGACCAAATATTGGCATTTTTGGCATTTTCTAATATATCCGTATATAGCTTTTTGGGGACGTCAGGATGCTTTATTATACTGTATGGCTGTCCTACAAGTTCTTTATTTGAATACCCGCTTATTAAAGAGAACTTCTTATTTGCATAGGTAATATTTCCATCTAAATCAATTTTTGATATTATAAGGTTGCTGTCCATTGCTTCAAGGTACTCTTTTAAAATCTTTTCATTATGCTCTAACTCTTTTGATATATAATCTATAAGATTAAAAGTTGCTTCTTCGGTTAAAGATTTTTTTTGTTTTACATGTTTGGTAGTGATTTTTGCTTTATTCTCTAAATCACTTGTCTCAGACAAAAATAATATGGTTGTTGTAATATTTAAAAAAGACGAATCTATTTTTGAATGATAAAATTCCCCATATGTAAAAAAACCTGAGCTAGGAGATAAGGTAGAAATTTTTTTAAAAACACTCTCCATAGAATTACCTAGAAATTGTTTTCTTGCTGTACACGAATATATAAAAGAAGCTTGAATATTGTTTTTTTCAAAATTTATTTTTTTAGAAAAGTCATATTGGTTTACCAGTTTGGAGCTTCCTATTCCAAACTGAACTTCTTCCCCTTCATTAAGATTACCTGCATATATTATGGAACCGTCGAGTTTTGCAATCATGGATCTGGCTACTTGAATTTCCCCGTCTTGTTTAATTAGTGGGAATTCAATAGTTGAATTTGGTATATTTTTAACAACTTCTAAACCAAGAACCTCTTCATAAATCTCTTCTATAGGTCTATTATTTATCTCATATACTCTTGAGCCTTTAGACTTTGTTATAGTAAATTTTGGTCCAACTGCCCGCCAACCAAGGTTGTAATCTTGATAAGCCATAATGTCATTGCCGTATAAACCCACAGCACAAGCACCTTCTTCAAAAACTTTATCTTGATGAATAGTATATGTATATGCAAATTTTTGCATATCACCAGCCATACCGCCTGCTACTATAACATTATCAACATTTTTTAAATTGAGTGCTTTTAGATATTCCTCACCGTTTAGTTTTATACCGTCACAGAAACTTATTACACATTTGCAAGAGTCTTTAGAAAAAATCTCTTTAGATAAATCTTCACCTAGTTTATGAGAATCATTGTTTAGTTTATGAAAAGATTTTATTGATGTTGTTTTAAATACAGAGATTGATAAGAAAAAGTTTTCTTCACTCATCTCTCCATCAACAATTTCTCCAGATGTAGTTGAACCTATTATATGAGTGTTAGGAAGTTTTTTTATAATTGATTTTAGATTGGATTCTATAATTGTTTTATCTATTACTGAAGTAAAAACCTGAATTAAAATTTTTTCACTTTTTAAATCTATATTTTTTTCGTTTAATACTTCTAAAAGATTTTGGATAGATGTAAAGATATGATTTATTTGAACCAATATACGCTTCCCCCAAACCAATTATGATGATTTTTGTTTATTATAACCAAGAAGTTATTATTTATAATTTAATTTGTTATATTGTATCATTAGACCTTATAAACTTTAGGAATATATATGAAAAAGATAGACACTCCCCAAGAGTTGATGGAAAGTCGTTATGAAGCATTTAAAAGGATGGATGGCGAATATCTAGCAAAAACTACAACTCAAAAAATTTCTTCAGATATGAGTGGATATGAAAATATTGAATGGTTAAAGCTTGATGTATTAGATGCAAAAGATGATGAGGTTGAATTTAAAGCTTATTATAGAGATAATGGAATTGTTGAGGTTTTACATGAAAGAAGCAAGTTTGTAAAAGTAGATGATGAGTGGCTTTACGACAGCGGAGTTTTATTTAACACAAAAATACAGAGAAATGAGATTTGTCCATGTGGCAGTGGAAGGAAGTATAAAAAATGTTGCGCTTAGCATCCGGCTCTGAGACTCGTGCAAAACTTTTAAAAGAAGCAGATATAAATTTTATTCAAGAGAGTGTTGATTTTGATGAAGACTCAATTATTGCATCCAGTCCCAAAAACTTTGTATATCAGGCTACACATGGAAAGTACGAAGTAAACAGAAGGGTTTTTGGAATAAAAAATTATCCACTTTTAGTTGCGGATACGGTTGTAACCTCTCAAAATCAGATTTTACGTAAAGCAAGATGCGAGGATGATGCAAGAA
Organism: Sulfurimonadaceae bacterium; assembly: GCA_026193155.1. Lineage (GTDB taxonomy): Bacteria > Campylobacterota > Campylobacteria > Campylobacterales > Sulfurimonadaceae > Sulfurimonas. The sequence continues at coordinate 3,297 of JAPHSI010000057.1, forward strand.
ATATTTTGATGACTCAAAGCGGGAATGTTACGTCTATTATAACTTGTATGATTTATGAAGATGTCAATAAAAAAATAATTGATATCTCATCAACGGATTATATATTTGATGATTTTGATTTGGATGATTTGGATATTTATATGGCTAGTGGAGATTGGCGTTCAAAAGCAGGAGCATGTATGGTTGAGGGTTTTTGTAAAAAGTATATCAAGCAAGTTCGTGGAAATGAAAGTACCGCAATGGGATTAAATACGGAACTTTTAAAGGCTTTTCTTTAGTCACTTACGCAGACTTTATTTCTGCCACTCTCTTTTGCTTTGTACAGAAGGGCATCTGCTTCTCTATAGAGCTCATTTTCATCTTTGATACTTACTGCATCTTTGATAACCAAGCCAAACGAAGCAGTTAGATACTTGCTGGCACTGTTTTTACTATGCTCAATTTTTAAGTCTTCTATATTTTGTTTGATAGTTTTAATTAGCTGAGTAGCTTGTTCTTTGGATAAGCCTTTAAAAAGCATTCCAAACTCTTCCCCTCCTAGTCTAAAACAGTAATCATCTGCTCTTGAAAGTGAGTTTTTAACACATGTAGATACACTTTGTAGTGCTTTATCTCCGCTGATATGCCCATATGTGTCATTGTATGGTTTAAAGTAATCAATATCCATTAATACAAAACATATATTATGTTTGTCACGCTTTGCACTGTTTAGAAGTTTTGGAAAAATCTCATTGAAATATCTTCTGTTGTAAAGTGTAGTAAGTTCATCAGTTATAGAGAGCTCTTGAAGTTTTTTCTCCGTCTCTTTACGACTTCTTATCTCAAGGTTTAATTTTCTGTTTATTCTTAATACAAGCAATAAAATAATAATGAATATAAAAGAGATTCCCGCTGCCCATTTCAATATTGGTGTATAATCAATTTCTCTATCATAGTTAACAGAAATCCATTTGTTTAAAATCTCTTGTTGTTTTTTTGAAGATATTTGTTTTATTGCTTTATTAAAAATATTTTTGAGTATAGGTTCATCATTTCTTGTACCTATTCCTAGTTCCCATTTTTCATCAAACTTACCTGCAATTTTCAATTCTCCGATGTAGTTTTTTTGAATGTGATAACCGGTTGTTGCTAAAGTACCTATAAAACCAAAAAGTTCTCTATTTCTAACTTTTTGAAGCCCCTCTTTTAGATTGTTGACTTCAATTATCTTCATATTAGGATATTTTTCTTGGAGTATCTCTCCATAAGCATAACCTTTGACGACACCTATTTTTTTACTTGTAACAGTTGATATGTCGTTTATAAAAAATTCATCAAGGTTTGTAACTATAACTAGGGGTATTTTTAAATATGGTTTTGTAAAGTTAAGGTATTTTAGTCTTTCTTTAGTGGGCATCACAAGAGAGAAGATATCGCATTTCCTCTCTTGCCCCATTCTTAAGGATTCTCCCCAACTTTTTGTATTTACCATTTTTATTGGAATACCAATCTCTTTTTCTAAAATGTGGATATACTCAGCAGTCATACCTATATGTTTGCCTTTGTCATTTTTCTCAAAAGGCATCCAGTTTGGATCTATACACATCTTAATAACTTTTTTATTTTTTAAATAATCTATTTCGTCAGAGTTTAGGATTTTACTTTTTTGTAGTTTTTTATTTGGATGAAAGGATTCAAAAATATAGTCGTCTACATCAATATAATTTTTTATCAATCCATGCTTTTCATAAAGCTGAAGTGCATATTTGATACGTCCTTTATCGAGTGTTCCAATAGGAATGGACTTACTTTGTATAACTTCTTCCAAGGCATCTGCTTCATACCTTAGATGCTCTATAGATTTGTTTTTTGCATATTTGTTTTTAATGATTTTAATGATTTCTTCTTTATGCTCTAGTGCATAATACCAACCTTTTATAGTTGCTTTTTTAAACTTTTCTACTCTCTTAGGATGCTCTTTTGCCTCTTGCGCATTTGTGAAGAGCATATCTCCGTATAAATCTAACCCGTAATTGCTTGGGTTTATAATATTTATATCTATTTTTTTTCTTTAAAGTAAAAGGGTTCGTTGCTGAGATAGCCCGCATAAGCGTCAACCTCATTTTTTATTAGTGAGGTAAAACCTTTTTTGTCTTTTGTTCTATCAAAAAATGGTTCTATATTAAGATGTTCAAACATTGCCAAGATTCCAAAGCCATCGGCATCTTTTTTATAAAAGAGCAACTTTTTATTATCTAATTTATAAGGAGAATCAATACCGCTGCTTTTTAGAGTTAGTATAACACCTGGAGAATGCTGAAAAATAGGTGTTACTATAACCAAAGGCTCTTTTTTAGACCTGTATAAAAGTAGTACGGAATCAGCAATACCGTACTCTGCTTCACCGTTTATGACCTGTTCTATATTATTTTTGCTTCTATCTCTCTCTCGTATTTCAACATCCAGTCCAAGCTCATCATAAAAACCTTTCTCTTTTGCAGCATAATAACCTGCAAATTGAAATTGGTGAAGCCATTTTAACTGTAAAACAACTTTTTCATTAGCTAAGAGAGACGCTGAAATTGTAAAAAATAAAATAAAAAATAATCTCATAAACCGCCTACTATCATTATTGACTAAATTGTACAACAAATATGTTTACAAGTTAGTAAGTTTGCAATTTAAAAATCATTTTATATAAACTAAATATATATATTGATACAATTAAGTAAAGGCAGGAGAGGGGGTTCATCATCAAAATATATAAAATATATCTAATTAGTGTTGGTGTTATTATCTTGTTTTTGTATGGTTCTTGGAAATATGTTGGTTTAGTTAACATTAAAAAGCAAGAACTTGAAAGTAAAAGTTATAGAATGGAAGCTTTTTCTATGCAAAAGAAAGTCTCAGAGATGATACATTCAAAACAAAAAGCTACCGTCGCTATGGCTATAGCGTTGTCTGGGGATAGAGCTCTTGCAAAAAATATAAAAGATAAAAAAGTATCTCATCAGTATTATAGAGATTTAAGTAGGGCTTTTAGGGAGAATACATTATATAAAAACATATGGATTCAGATAATAGATAAAGATTTAAATTCAATTTATAGAAGTTGGACAGATAGAAGAGGGGATAGTCTCAAAAGTATAAGAAATGATGTTGAAAATGTTATAAAAACAAAAAAAATAAACTATTTTATCAGCATATGTAAATATGACTTATCTATCAAAGCAATTGTTCCTATATTGGACAAGGAAGAAGTAGTAGGTGCTTTAGAAGTGATATCGCATTTTAATTCCATTTCAAAACAGATGAATAAGTTTGGTGTAGATTCAATAGTAGTTTTAGATAAAAAATATAAAAGTAAGGTGTTATATCCATACACAAATATTTTTGTTGATGATTATTATGTAGCAAATTTTGATGCACCGCTTTATTTACAAAAACATTTAAAAGGTAAGAACATAAAGCAGTATATGGACAAAGATTATATCATCCATAATGACAGTTTGCTAACTTCATATAATTTAAAATCGATTGACGGTGAGCTTATTGGTTATTTTATAATGTCTAAAAATATAAAAAGTATTTCAAAAACTGATTTGGAATATTTTGTATTCAAATGGATTGCTCTAGGACTTATTGGAATTATGATAGTCGCAGGTATTACAAATATCATATTATTTTACTTGATGAGAAAGCAAAAGGTTTATTATAAAAATATTATTGATTCCTCAAAAAATATAATGATGGTCAATGATGGAAAACAAATAATAGACGCAAGTAAGATGTTTTTTACCTATTTTAATAAATATAACTCCATAGAAGAGTTTAAATTAGAACATGAGTGTATATGCGACTTCTTTGTGGAAGAGGATGAGTACCTTGGTCAAAGTATAGATGGTTTGTATTGGATTAATTACATTATTAAAAACAATAATCAAACGAATAAAGTAAAGCTAAAGTATGAAAATAATGTTTACTATTTTTCACTAAATGCAGTATTGATTTCAAAAGAAGATAATTACTACAGTGTCGTACTCTCTGACATTACAAATGAAGAAACTTATAGGCATGAGCTAGAAGAGATAACTATTACAGACAGTCTGACTGGAATAGGAAATCGTAGACACTTTCACAATAAAATAAATGATGAGATATATAATTGTATTAGATATAAGCATCCTCTATCATTAATTATGCTTGATATAGATTATTTTAAACATATAAATGATGAGTATGGACATATTATAGGTGATGAAGTTCTTATGGAGTATACGAAGTTTATATCTTCTCACTTAAGAGAAAGTGATGTCTTTTGCAGGATTGGCGGTGAAGAGTTTATAATTTTATTGCCATATACTAAAAAGAAAGATGCAGAAAAAATAGCAGAAAAATTAAGAGTTAATGTAGAAGAATATAAAAAAGTTGTTCCGATAACCATAAGTTTTGGAGTTAGTCAGTATATAGAAAATGAAGATGTTAACAGTATATTAAAAAGAGTTGACGATGCTTTATATGAAGCAAAAAACAGTGGTAGAAATAGGGTTTCTGTTAAATGATGTATTATGAAAAAGAGTTAAAAGCACTTAAAAAATCAGGCAGATATAGAGAGAGAAAGGTCGTAGATAACGCCTTGAAGGACTTTGCATCTAATGACTACTTAGGGCTTGCCCATAATAAAGAGTTGCATAAAGTTACAGCAGATGAGTTGGAAAAACTTCCCAGTCATTCTGCTAAAGCATCTCTACTTGTAAACGGCTATCATCAGATACATAAAGATTTTGAAGATGCTTTATGTGAAGCAAACAACTTTGAAAATGCGGTAGTAGTGGGAAGCGGTTTTAATGCAAATGTCGCAATGGTAGAAGCACTTTGCCGTAAGGGTGATATGCTTTTTATGGATGAACTATACCATGCATCTGGAGTACTTGCAACCCAGCTTGAGCATGTAAATGTTGTCTTTTTTAAACATAATGACATGGATGACTTAAAGAGGCTTTTAAAAGAACACTCTGATGTAAAAAGAAAGATAATAGCGGTCGAGGGCATCTACTCTATGGATGGTGATTTGTGTGATAAAGAGGTCTTTGAGATAGCAGATGCACAAGATGCTATTTTGATAGTGGATGAAGCACATAGTAGCGGAGTTGTAGGCTCTAGACTTATGGGTGTGTTTGATTTGTACGAAATCACTCCAAAACCAAACCATATAAAGATGGGTACACTAGGCAAAGCATATGGAGGTTTTGGTGCATATATACTTGCATCTACGCATATAGTTGAGTATTTGATAAACCGTGCCAAACCTATAATATATGCAACTGCTCTATCTTTGTATGACACACTATTGGCTCATAAATCTTTAGAGTATATTATTGAGCACAGAGAAGAGTTACTTGGTGAGATAAACCTAAGGAAGATGATAATCCAGAGAGAACTCGGCATCTCTGTAGATGGTTTGATAGTGCCTGTAATTATAGGTGATAATAAAAAGGTTATGGATATAAAAGCACAGTTAGAAAAAGAGGGTTACTCAATAGGAGCTATCCGTCAGCCGACAGTTCCAAGTGCAATAATACGTCTTATAGCCAGACTTGGCGAGAGTGAAGTAGACTTAATCTCCTTATGTAAAAAATTGGCTAAAATTATCTAAAATTTATGGCAGATTGCAATATTTTTAAAAAGATATTGTTTTTTTTAATAAGCTTATAAAAAAAGACAGGATGATTTGGTTTGTATAAAATTTCACAACGCAGATACTTAGGAAACAAAAACTCTATTTTGCCATTTATTGATGAGATAATCAAAAAAGAAGTAGGTAAGTTTGACTCTTTATGCGACATCTTTTCAGGTACGGGAGTTGTGGGTGAATACTTCAACGCCAAAGATAAAAAAATCATCTCAAACGACCTGCTTTACCAAAACTTCGTCTCACTGAATGCTTTTTTAAATGATGAAGAATACGATGAGCAAAAAGTAAAAAACTATATAGAAAAGTTTAATGCATCAAGCCCTACAAGAGCTAACTACTTTTCCAAAAACTTTGGCGGGCGTTACTTTTCGGATGAGGTTGCTAAAAAGATAGGCTTTATCCGTGAAGAGATAAAAAAGCTGTATATATCAGATGCAATAAACTTAAAAGAAAAACACATACTCTTAACCTCACTAAACTATGCAATAGACCGCATCGCAAATACTGTGGGGCACTACGATGCGTACATAAAAAAAGAGATAAGAGAGCAAAATTTCGAGATGAAGATGCTCTACATAGATAATGCAAAAAATGCCAATAATGAAGTACACAACGCAGATGCAAATATGCTGATACGCGACATAGAGTGTGACGTGCTTTATATGGACCCGCCATATAATTCACGACAATACTGCGATGCTTACCATCTGCTTGAAAATCTGACTAAATGGGAAAAGCCAAAAGTGTTTGGAGTAGCGAAAAAGTTTGACAGAACAAAAATAAAAAGTAACTACTCACTAAAGAGTGCCGCGGAGAGTTTTGACGACTTGGTCGTAAATGCAAAATGTAAATATATGCTGCTCTCATACAACAACATGGCTAAACGCGGAAACGACAGAAGCAACGCAAAAATAAGCGATGAAGATATTATAAAAAGCCTTTCAAAACGCGGTGAAGTTAAGATTTTTGAAAAAGACTATAAAGCTTTTACTACTGGTAAGAGTGAACATGCTGATAATAAAGAGCGGGTGTTTTTTAGTAAGGTAGAAAAAGTCGCTTAACATTATGCTTAATTATTTTTAGATAAAATATGTATTAAAAAAGTATGTCAATTTGTCATATTTTTTTATAGTTATTTATATTTGGTGCTATAGTCTTTTATAAGTTATAAAAGGAGGCTATTTTGAAAGCACCAAATTTGTTTAATATTTGTCAAAAGGTACAAGAAGAACAATTTATGAATATGCAGATATCAAAATATAAGAGTATTAGAACTGTAGAACTTTTCGCTGGTGTTGGTGGATTTCGTATAGGTCTAGAAAATGTTAAGCATAAAAAATCAAACTTCGAAGTAGTGTGGAGCAACCAGTGGGAACCATCTACTAAAATTCAACATGCCTCTCAAATTTATGAAAAACAGTTCGGTTATGCAAACCATTCAAATGAAAATATATCAGAGGTAGAAGTAAAGGATATACCTGACCATGACTTACTTGTTGGTGGTTTTCCATGTCAAGATTATTCAGTTGCAAGTACACTTAAAAATTCACATGGAATAGTGGGGAAAAAAGGTGTTTTATGGTGGGAAATTTATAGAATTTTAGAAGAAAAAAAAGAAAAAGCACCTAAATATTTATTACTTGAAAATGTTGATAGACTCTTAAAGTCTCCTGCTAATCAAAGGGGTAGAGATTTTGCAATTATACTTTCATCACTAAATAATCTTGGATATGCTGTAGAGTGGAGAGTCATAAATGCTAGTGATTATGGTATGCCACAAAGAAGACGAAGAGTTTTTATATTTGCAACTAAGAAAGACACATCTTTTTACAATAATTTGAAAAAAAATTCTAACATTGATAATATTTCTAAAATTGGAATATTCGCTAAAACTTTTCCAATAAAATGCATAGAAGATAAAAATATTTTAACAGATAAATTGAGTAACAATTTAGTAGATATAACAAATAACTTTAATAGAATAACACCAAAACAAAATGCTTTTTTAGATGCAGGATATATGATTGATGGTGTATATTTTACATCAAAAGTAGAAGTTGACTATGATGGACAATATACGGTTTTAGGTGATTTATTACAAGATGAAAATACAGTACCAAAAGAGTTTTATATTAGTGATGAAGAATTAGATAGATGGAAATATCAAAAAGGTTCTAAGTCTATAGAGCGTATTAATAAAACTACAGGGCATAAATATACATATTCTGAAGGTAGTATGGGTTTTCCTGATTGTTTAACTAAACCGGCTCGCACAATAATAACTGGTGAAGGTGGAGCAAGTGCTTCTAGATTTAAACATGTGGTATGTGTTAATGGAAAACATAGA
>JAPHSI010000207.1 GCA_026193155.1 Sulfurimonadaceae bacterium
AAGACCAAATATAAATATTATAATACCCCATACTAAAGAGATGCTCCCATTAGAACTTTGGGACATTTGTTTATCATTTTGCGGTGATTCTTGACGTTTTATATTTAATGTTTCACTTTTATTTAAAGAGCCTTTAACATCTATTTTATATTCTTTTGTACTTATAGTTTTTATCTCTTTTGTTTTTGAGTCAAAATATCTTAGAGTGATAGAAGGAATTACAAAATCTTTATCAGATACGAAAGCTATTTTTTGTGTGAGTTTATCAGCGTTAATCTCAACTTTTTCATCAAATATACTAACACCGCTGATATTTGGTTTAAGAGTTTTTATATCTTCTAAATTACCATGACCTGCTACCTCTATACTTAAATTTACGGCTTCATTAGGATCTATCGATGTTTTATCTACGGTTGCAGTTATACTAAAGTCACCAACCAGATCAACTCCTGATGGGAGTTTTTTAACTTTTATTTCTAAATTGTTTGAAAAAAATGTTTTCCATTTAATCTGTGGTACCCACGAACCCCAGTTGTCAGTTGTATGGCTACGGCTTGCAATCTTCATCTTAGCTTCAGATATTTTAAGCACTCCTTCTCTTTGGGCTGCCATTGTATATACGACTTTTGTAGTTGTATATTGTTTATCTTTAAAACGCTCAGGTTTTGATTCACTTTTTATCCAAAAACCTTGTAGTTTTGGCGGTACAAACTCACTGTCGACTGCAGTTGCATTGTTTTTTTGTTTAAATAAAAGAGTGACTTCAAAACTCTCACCCACATATACTTCATCTTTTGATGATTCTAATGTTAAAATAAAAGGTGAATCTTTCGTTACTTTTTGAGCTTCAACATTTATACTAATCTTTTTAGTGTACTCTGTTTTTCCACCTATATTTACACCTATAGGCTCAATATCACAACTTTTTTGCGGCAAAAACTTATATGATAATACATAGTTTTTTCTAAAGTTTCCGTTTATCATCTCTATACTTGTTTGAGAGTTTGTAGATATTACATCCTCACCGCATATAGTCTGAATATTTGGTGTCTCTATATCTGCTCCATCAAGTTTTAAAGACAAGGTCACCATCTCGCCTCTCACTACAGTTTGAGAGTCTACGCTTGCCGTAACTGAAGCATTTAAAATATTTGCAAATAAAATTAAAAAAATTATTATATTACCAAGGTTTTTCATTTTCATCTTGCCTTTTAGTTTGTTTATTTAATTGGTACAGATAGGTTTTTTGCTTAGTTTGAAGTTGATTTATCCATTTCTCCAACTCAGCATCGCTCATCTGTTTCATCTGAGTAGTTTTTTCCTGCTTATTTTTTGATTTTTGTTCTTTAGTCTCATTTTTATCTTCACTCAGATTTTGAAGTTTTTGCTGCTCTTGTTTTGATTCATTGTTATCTTTGTTTTGTTTTTGGTCTTTTTGTTCTTCTTCTTTAGACTTAGAGTCTTGTTGCTGTTGTTGCTTATCTTTTGATTCTTTAGATTTTGAACTGTCTTTTTGATCTTTATCATCTGATTTTTCATCAGAATTTTTCTTATCTGAATCTTCTGACTTGTTATCTTTCTTCTTATCCTCTTTTTTATCTTTGTTCTTGTCATTTTTAGAATCTTTGTTTTGCTGATTCTTTTTTTGTTTTTCTAGCTCTTTTTTTACGGCTTCAAGGTTTTCTCTAACCTCTTTATCCTCTATAATTTTTAAAGAACTCTCATATGCTTCTACCGCTTTATTTAGGGCTTCTGGTGTTTTAGATTTCACATAAGCATTTCCCATATTTGCAAAGTTTTTAGCTCTTTGAAGTTTATCGTTAAAGGTTGCTTTTTTGTAAAGTTCTAACGCTTTTTTGTAATCTTTTTGTTTATAGTATGAATTTGCAGAGTTAAAATAACTTTGCCCATTTTGATGCTCTTGTGCATATTTCTCATATAGTTTTGAGGACTCTTTGTAATCACCCTTTTCATAAGCTTGTTTTGCCTTATTTAATTCCATAAAATCAAGTAAACCAGCTTCTGTATCTACAGATGCAAAAGATATTAAAAACAAAACA
>JAPHSI010000046.1 GCA_026193155.1 Sulfurimonadaceae bacterium
ATTCAGTTTCAATTGAATTTTTTGAATCATGCCAAAAATATGTTTTCCCACTACCCCATACACCAGAAAGCATAATCACTTTTCCATAATTTTTTCTATTTATTAAATAACCATTCTCACCTATCAAGTATTTTTTTATATCATGTTGATTAGCCATCCAAATACCTTTTTAGTAACTCCCTAATTTCATCATCACTAAGAGTTTCTTTTTGAGTTTTAGAGTATATAGATATCAATACTATTTTATCTTCTATTTTTTTATATATTATTATTCTAAAGCCACCGCTTTTACCGGTTGGAACCGATGAATTTGCAACTCTTTTTTTGAAAAGATTAAATCCAAGAGATACACCTAAATCTTTTTTAGATTCTATCTCTTCTACGGCTTTTTTTAAGTCACCTTTTAACAGTTTAAATTTTTTAGAAAGCTTTTTGGCTTCATTTAAAAAATTATCACTGTATTCAATCATCTAACTTATCCCAAAGTTCATCTATAGGGTAAGTTTTTGAGTTCTCTATATCCTTTAAACCGCTTTTTATAGAGGCTAGCAACTCTTTTGATTCTACTAGTTTTAATAATTCACTCATCATCTCGTATTCATCTTTAGAAATAAGAACAGCTTCTACTTTATTGTTCTTTAATATAGCCAGTTTATCTACACTATGCTCTTTTATTTGAGTCAAGTAAGATCCAAACTTTTTTGCAAACTCTGATGATGGCACCAGTTCATTTGATTTATATGCTACCATATTATTTCCCTCTTAATTTTCCGTAATATTATACTCAAATTATAGCATAAAATTTATTTTAACTTCCCATTCCCGTAATGTTTAAAAAGGTACTCGACTATAGCTTCTTCATCGGCTTTGGTTATTGGTGCTTTATATACATCACGCATCTTCACTACAGATGCCCTCCAAAACTCTTGGGATTGCTTTCCTTGGTTTGTTATATATCCAAAAGAGTGACACCACTGGCAGTTTCTCTGAATAACTCTAAAGTTTTTGTCAAATTCAAGCGGGTAAGTTATACTAGGTACTTTTACAGGTTTACTGTACTCCGCATTAAGAGTAGAAAACGCAACTGTCAATATCAATAATGTTTGTATAACTATATTTTTCATTTTACCACCTCAAACGTCACACTGTCGATGCCGTTGTACTTATAACCGCCTTTATTCCATAATACTTCATGTGCGAACGGTTGTTCTTCACCCAAATTATTTACGGCTTTAGCCATAAGAGTTAGTTTACCGCTATGTTTTGGTTGAAAGTTGTATTCAAACTCTCTAAAGGCAAATTTTGAAAGCTCTTTTCCTAGCTTTGATTTCTCCCAAGTCTTACCTTTATCTGCCGAAATCAAAACCTCTTTTATACCACTTCCGCCATCAAATGCCACACCTTTTAAAGTTGTATTTTCATTAGCCTTGACTTTTGTATCACGTGTTGGAAAACCTATATAAGATTTAGTGTTCACGGTAGTTATAGGTTTTCTTTTTTTAGCAGGTTTATCGTGCGATTCGCTCTCTGTCTCATTATCAGGCACAGTATAAGCACTGTCCATATAATATAGCGGACGATAATCTTTCGTAACTCTGATTTCACTTAACATTTTCACCCAGCTGTCAGAGTACCACCCCGGAATAACAAGTCTTACGGGATAACCGTTTAAATACGGCAAATCTTCCCCATTCATCTCATAAGCTATAATGATGTTATCGTCAATCTCATCTATTTTCAACTCACGGATAAGTCGTGGAGCTTTGTAAAAAGCTGCCTCGTCACTGCCGTTAAAGTTTATCCATTTTGCATCACTTTTAAGTCCCGCCTTTTTCAAAACCTCTTTTAGTCTTGCACCCCTCCATTTTGCACAACCCATAGCTCCGCTTCCCCACTGGATGCCGCTGGTTGTAGGAACAAATGCACTTCTTGAGTTTCCACCGCATTGTAGAACTGCCGTAATCTCAACTGCTTCAAAGTCATTTTTTAAACTATCGAGTGAAATATATAAAGGTTCGTTAACTTCACCGCTTATTGCTATTCTATAACCTGATATAAAAGTATGTGTCTTTATCTTAGGCGAGTGCCATCTAACGAAAAAATCCTTGTTTGAAGTTATGGCAGACGTAAAAGAACTTCTAGGAGTTTCAAGTAATGGCGGTCTATCCGAATGCGCTATTAGCGGATTTTTTTCTGGAAATATATATTTACTTATCTTATAGTTATCTAGCGGTTGTCGTATCTGTGATGCACCTAGAGGCAGTCCAAGCAGTACGGTAGATGCGACTAAAGAGGTCTTTAAAAATTCTCTTCTTTGCATAGTATATTGCCTTTTTTTATAAAATTTTTTTATTATATCCTAATCTCTCGCGCAAATTATTTTGTAATCGCAATATACACAATTTTTTTCATCTTCACATTTTTCAAAGTTAAATTCATCACGTGCAAGCATATCTTTTATGTTTGATTCCAAAACAGCTATTTTTTCTTCTAAAAAAGGCTCATTTACTAACTTGTTTTCATTTAAATCATAGTAAGCACACCTGACATTTTCAGCCTTATCTTTAACAAGCAAATAGTAAAACTCCAGTTGAAAATCTGTAGCATCTACATAATTATTTTTATTATATATTGGGTAGTTTCCTGTTTTGTAGTCTATAACATAAAGCTCTTTACCTCTTGAATCTAGTCTGTCTATCTGACCTATTAGATTCATACCTGCAAACTCACAAGTCATACTTTTTTCGCAATCCTCAACTACCCAGCCATCATTGAAACGATTTACCTCTATATAGCTAAACTCTTTCATTTTTGCTTTTTGAAGTGCTATAAAATATCTTTGTATCTCACTGTTTTTGTCTATCTTCTCATCCAGTGCTTTTTCTATATCGGCTTGCAACTCTTTTGCATCCGAGTAAGTTGCTTTGTTAGTATATACATCATAAAGTGCAGTGTGGACAATGTTTCCTATCTCATACTGTTCTACCATATCTGTTGGAATATCATGTGATAACAGATGCACAATATACTTGTAGTAAAATTTTCTTTTACATGTTAAAAATGTCTTTAATCTAGATGCAGACATTGGAGTAGTTTTAAAATCATACTCCATAACAATCTCTTTATCTTCATAAATCTCTTTCGCATCTATACGACTAAAAAGTATTTTTGAGAGTTCCTTCTCATCATAGATGCTTTGCTCTTTTATACCAAGCTGTTTTAAAAATCTTGATGCAGAACTCTCGGAAGAATTTACATAAGATATAGCTACCTCTTTAGAGTTGTTTATAAGCATTTCATAGTAATGCTTTTGAAGGTTTTGTCTGTCTACTGTAGTTGGAAGGTTTGCCATCTCTCTTATCTGAGTGTTTAAGAACATATCTTTTTCACTCTTTTTAGGCACGTTTGAATCATCAAAATCAACTATTATTACAGCGTCAAACTCTATGCTTCTACTCTCTAATACTCCCATAACCGTTACCTGCCCACCAAGTACGTCATCTATACTTCTACTTGCCAAACGTTGCGTAAAAACAGACAATACAGACTTAACGTTCATATCCTGCATTGCAGATATTACTCTGCTAAAGTGAAACAACTCATCTTCATATATTTTTAATACATCTGAATTATCTATATACTCTTTTAGACTATTTAGATACTCCATTAAGTCAACTTCTGAAGTTTTCTTATAAAGTATCTTATGTAACTCTACATAAAGTTCTTCACCAACTCGCTTTAGTCTTGCTAAGTTCTCTTTTGAATCTTGGTCTATGTAGTCTATGGTAGCTTCAAGTTTTTTATAAAAAGCACTCCCTGAAAATCCAAAACCCATAGCAAAGTTAAAATTACCTATGTTATCAAAACTCTTCAGCATAGTCACAAAGTTCTCATCAGGTACTATTACAGCTATTTTTTCTGCTTTATAACCCTTTGATATAAACTCATATATTTTTTGCTTTACAAAGGCAATTTGGAGTGCTGATTCACTAAAAGATTGACAGCTTATGTTTATGTTATTTATTATCTTATCTTGGGATACAATCTTGTTCTCATTCATAGATATTTTATACTTATATCCGACATCTAATTCTATACCGATTTGCTCAAACTTATTTTGCATCTTTGAATTGAATCTTGTAGTTGTAAATATAATATTTATGTTACAAAACTCTTTTGCTTTTTCCAAAAGCTCAAATTCAAAGTTTGTAAGATGACCGTCTATTTTAATATCTACATCTTTTAAAGATTTTGCATAGTTCTCATTAAAAGTATATATCTTGGGTAAAAATATTTTATCAAGTATTTTCTCATCCATACATAGCTTTTCATAACGCTCGTACAACAAAGTCAGTATTTCAATATGCTCTTCATATTCAGCATATATATCGTTAGATGCAAGATTATTTATATCATATCTCTCCGCACTTAACTCTTCAAAAAACTTGAAAATATATGAACTGTTTTTTGTAAATGTGAAAAAGTTTCTATCTATTTGCAGATTTTCAAAACTTTTAAAATCAGCCGCTTTTAGTAAAAGAAGTACTCGCGTATCATCGTCTATGGGTTTAAAACCTTTGGCGATAGTCAGCTTTGATATAAACTCTCCCATAGTTATAAAATTTGGCAAGAACAGGGTCTTATTTTCTATTTGCAGTCTATTGTTTCTGATAGCACGAGAAGTGGGCAGGATTATGGTTGATTCTTTCATTAGCGTTATTATAACACTTTGAGATATAATTTCACCATGACATATGATTTTTTAATTATAGGAGCCGGAACTGCCGGAGCCAACTGTGCGTACGTCCTTAAAAATGCAGGTAAAAGTGTAGCCGTTGTAGATAAAGAAGGTATTGCAAAAGGTGCGAGTGGAGCTGCGGGTGCATTTCTCTCTCCACTTCCGGGTAAGAAAAATCTTTATAACTCTCTTGTCAATAATGCACTTTCTTATTCTATAAGTTTTTATGAGAAGTTAATACCTGATGGCATCACTAAAAAAGGTGTGCTAAGAGTATCCAACGATAATTTTGATAAAACAAAATTAGATGCCAATGCACTAAAACATAAGTTTTTAAAGTTTAAAAATATAGAAGGGTATTACTATGAAGATGCGGCTATTGTAAACCCATCTGATATTTGTAAATATCTACTTAAAGATTGTGACTTCTACCAAGAGGATATACAAGAGTTAAAATTCAAAGACGGTTATTATAATTTTAAGAACTTTAAAGCTAAAAACATCATTTTGGCTCAAGGCGTAAATACTCCTTTGCTAAATTACCCATACGTAGATATATCTCCTATGTTTGGAGTTAAAATAGATGTCAAAACTTCTACCAAAGTTCCTTTTAACATCCATAAATCCATATCCGTATCTGCTAACAAACATGATAATACGGTTGCAATAGGCGCTACACAACAAAACCACTCTATGACACCTACAGAGTGTAACACTACATGCGATAAATGCCCCTTTTATGTAAATACGGATGAAGAAGATATAGAATCTCTTTTAAAACAAGCTAGGGAACTTATAGATTTAAACGACTTAGAGATTGTAAAAATTTCAAAAGGTGCAAGAGCTACTATTAAAAGTTACTTTCCTGTTTTAGGTAAAGTTATAGATTATGAGAAATCCTTAAAAAAATATCCATCTATAAAAAAAGGTACAAAAATACCTAGTGAATTATTAGAATATTATCCAAATATTTATACTATAAATGCTTTAGGTTCAAGAGGTTTTGTTTTTGGACCATACTTGGCAAAAATATTAAAAGAAAGTATTTTAGAGGGAGTTGATATCCCTAAAGAGATATCTTTAGAGAAACTTTTTTATAAATATGCAAGAACTCAAGAAGTTTAGTATTCGTAAGCTTCTTTAGCTCTTGTATCAGCTTTTACGTTGTAGAATCTCTCTAAGTTATCTACATTTACTTTAGCCATTATATCCCATCTTCCCGGAACTTCAAGCTTGATAGAGTCAAATACATATACACCATTTTCAAACTTGTACTTCTGAAGTTCTTGATCATATTGATGTGAATTTGGACGAGTTACAACTACTTTTAACTTAGCATTGTTTACGATGTTTCCATCGATATCAGTAACTTTGTATTTTAATACTGAGTTTTCCTGAGACAATCCATCCGTTACATATTCAATTTTATATTTTTTATCAAATGCTATACGTGCATTTATTAAATCGTTTGCATTTGCATCTGCCTCTTGATAACCCATCATATATGTATCACTTTTTTGTACAGGCAATTTAGCAGCCGTAACTACTGTTGCTACACAAGCTCCAAATATTAACATTATAGATATGCCAATTGCATATGGCCAGATTTTACCGCTTGCTAGAATTTTACTCATTATTTGCTTGCCTTCTTAAGTATAGTTTTCTTTTTATATACATAAATATACCTATGAGGATAATACCATAAAATATTATCTTAACGATTAATATAGAAGTCTGATTTGCGCTTCCAACAGCATGTTCTAACTCTATACCTTTAGATGCAGCAATTTGTTCTGCTATATCTGCATAACCGTTAAACATAGCACCGCTATATTTACCTAATACTTCACCTTTTTTAGCCTTTTGTGCAAGTAGTGGCAAAATTGTACCACCACTGCTCATATCTGAAAAATTCATATTTAACAGACCAATTATAAAAGCTTGTACAGGTGAAGATATTGGGCTTAATACCTGTTTTTTATCAAAGTACTCATATAAAGACGTAGGATGAGCTAATATATCCACTTGTGAATTCATCTCTGAAAATGTTAATAATATTGTAGGTGAATTAAAACTTTGCATAAGCTCTTTTTCATACTCAACTATATTACTACCTTCAGGTAACTCTTTTAACATTAAAAGTCTTAAAGATATTCCTGTTTTTTCATAAAGCTCTGCACCTAGTTCTTCAACTGATTCATTAAATTTGGGATTGAAAATAACTTCATCTTTATATAAATACTCAGCGAATAAAGTGTTATTAAATAATAATGTGAGGGTGAGGGCAAGAAGCCCTCTGTGTAAAAATTTCAAAAAACCTAACCTATAAATAAATGATTAGGCGTGAGAACCGCATAAGCAGTATAAATAGCCGAGATTATTAAACCAATTGTTATTAATTTATCCACCATATACTCCTTAGTTCACATTATGCCAATGTTTAGCATTATCTTTACTAAACATTTTTATTTGTTTTTCGTCTTTAATTTCATAAAACTTAGTCATATTAGCATTCTGTACACCCATACCCCATACTGTTAATCCAGCAAGGATAGCAAGTAACAGTACAGTAGCTATTAACATACCTGTAATACCATCAAGAGCAAATACGCTTCTATTTTCATTCATACCTGACTCCTTCTTACTTAGCTAAACTGCTAATATATGCAGCTACAGCTTCTTT
The DNA here is from genome assembly GCA_026193155.1 of Sulfurimonadaceae bacterium. Classification (GTDB taxonomy): domain Bacteria; phylum Campylobacterota; class Campylobacteria; order Campylobacterales; family Sulfurimonadaceae; genus Sulfurimonas. The sequence goes on from JAPHSI010000046.1 coordinate 7,422, forward strand.
TTGTTTAGCATTTAATCTATCAAATGCAGGCATAGTACCGATAGCACCTTTTTTACCATGCTTAAGAACATTAGTAACAAGTGTAGTATTGAACGCTTTTAAAGTTGGAGCTACCATTTCCATACCAGCACCGTCAGCTCCGTGACATGAAGCACAAGTTCCGGCAAAAATATCAGCACCAGCACCAGTCATACCGTTTGCAACGTATGCAGAAACAGTATTAATCTCAGAATCTGAAATTAATGCACCTGTATTAGCGTTAAATAAACCATTACGATCAGGCATTGGCATTTCCATACCTAATAATTGATTATTTGAACCATTCATTACAGCATGTTTAACAGCAACTTCATCAATTCTATGATTTAAGTTAGCCGCTTTACCGTTAATACCATCAGCCGTAAGACCGTGACATACTTTACATTCTGCTAAAAACACAGACTCACCCATTTCTACTAATCTATCACCAGTGATAGAAGCATATTGAGCATTATATTTTGCATTGTGTGCAGCTGTATCTTCATTATACTCACCGATTTGAGAGTAAGCATTTACTGGATAACCAGCTACAAAATACCACATACCCCATACTATTAGTAAGAAGAATGACACTGCCCAACCAAAAGGCAACTCATTGTTATACTCACCAACACCATCCCAGTTCTCTTCCATAAGATCACCAGTCGCCGTGTCAGTTTGCATTTGACGAACATACTTGATTACAACAAATACTGTTATAAGTACAAGCGCGATAGCACCTGCAACACCAAGTATATTTACGATATCACCATTAAGACCACCCTCAGAACCACCAATCGACAGATACGTTAGTAGTAACATTAGAGCAACAAAGATAATACCACCAAGATAAAGCTTATTCATATATCTCTCCTATTTCTCTTTATCATCAGATATAGCTGATACCGGAGTATCAGTTACATCATCTTTAAGTGCTAAATTGCCATAATCTTCATAATCATGCCCATCCGAATCTTTTCTTTTTGTATACAGGTGATATATATACCCATACAAAACTACTACTAACGAAGCAGTTAAGATAAAATAACCATAAGCCTGAAGTTGTGCAATATCCACTTTAAACCTTTACTATTTAAGACTATTCATGTAAGCGATAATAGCTAC
>JAPHSI010000121.1 GCA_026193155.1 Sulfurimonadaceae bacterium
GGTATGTCTCAAGATACAGGTATGACAACTCAATCAGGTATAAAGATAGAAAGCAACGATGAAGTTATATTTTGGCATCAACTTGACTTAGAACTTCAACAAGTCCTTAACCGTCCTGAAGATAAATATGAAGCTTCTTCCCCTATTATAAACAAAAATGCAGGGCTAATAACTGTTACGGCTACCGTAAAACAAATGAAAAGATTAAAAGATTATCTAAAAAAACTTCAGGAAAAAGTTCAACTTCAAGTTCTTATAGATGTACAACTTTTATCAGTTACAATGAATGAAGGTAAGACTACAGGTGTCGATTGGTCTCAACTTTATAAACTTCAAAATATAGATATAAAACTTGACAATCTACAGTATAAAAACGTAACAGAGTTTGAAGATGGAACAATTACTGAGGGTGCTTATAACCTTGGAAAAGATATTGCAAGTTTAGTTAGTATAAAAGCTGAGGGTAGCTTAAAAGAAGTAATAAAATTTTTACAAACTCAAGGTGATGTTAACTCGATTTCAAACCCTAAAGTATTAACCTTAAATAATCAACCGGCACTTATAACGGCAGGAACAGAATATTTTTATAAAGTAAAATCATCTACAAACCAGCAAGGTACAGGTGGTGGTGTAGCTGCTACAACTCAAAACGAAGCAATCCAGTCTGTATTTGCAGGTGTTCTATTAAATATTACACCTGAAATATCTGATGATGATACCATTACATTAAAAATAAACCCATCACTATCAGAAACAACTGATGATTTATCTCAAGGAAGTTCAGAAGATAGAATCATGCCACCAGACTTAAGTAGACGTCAGTTATCTTCAGTTGTCACAGTTAAAAATGGAAATAGAATCATTTTAGGTGGTCTTATAAATACTAAAAATATTCAAGATTCCAATAAAGTCCCTATTTTAGGTGATATTCCAGGTTTATCCTATCTCTTTAGATATGAATCAAACACGAAACAGGTTCAAGAACTTGTTATAGTTATTGAAACACATATTATAGAAAAATCAAGTAATGACCTATCTTTGTCTGATTTAGGATATACAGGTATATCTGAAGATTTTATGAAAACTAGGAAAAATTCAATATCTAAGGATTTAGAAAAGACTTCTAAATCTTCAGAAAAAGAAAAAAATGAAATCTAGTATTTATACTAACTCTAAAAATGTTTTTATAGACGCTGTTAATCCTAAGGATTATGTTCAGCTAGACCGTGTATCCACAATTTATCAGTCTCTAAAAAACTCGGTAAAAAAACCTCTTAAAATGATTTTACTTTATGGTAAGCCAGGTACCGGTAAAAGTATGTTCTTATCAAAGCTACATCAAGATTTATCTAAAAACCAAGAGATTCACTACTATATGACACCTATCCTAGATGAAAGTGAATTTTATAGAGTATTAGCTCATGATTTATATGGTTTTAATGAAAAAAAAGAGCTTAACTTTACGCAAATTATGAAAATTATTCAGAAAAAAGAATCAGATGAAATTCCTTTAATACTACTTGATGAAGCACAGCTATATTCTGATGCACTTATGGAAAAAATCAGACTTTTATCCGATACTAGAAAACTTAAGTTTGTAATAGCACTGCACAAAACTCAAACTGAAGACTTAATAGCAAAAGAGCATTTTCAAACGAGGATTTGGGAATCTATAGAACTTAAAAATGCTTCTATAGCCGAATTAAAAATTTATATACAAAAAAAGCTTATGAAATCAAATTGTTTTGACAGTGCTAATATGTTTTCAAACAAATCAATAAAATTAATTTATAAATTAACGAACGGAAACTATAGAGATACTAATAAAGTACTTTATTCAGTTTTTGAAATTTATGAACATTATTACAACCAGGATATGTCAAAAATAAATCTGGATAAGATTTCAAATAAAATCATTGAAATGGCAGCAATTCATACAGGATTAATAGATGCATAATATACATGAACTTGAACAAAGATGGTTCAAATATAAAGTCAAACTTCTTTTACCTTATATTATTGTTATTACATTTTCTATTATATTAGTAATTACACTAATATTTATAACTGATTCTCAATATAAATACAATAGTATAAACTCCAATGATCAAGATAAAATTATAAATAAACCTATCGCAGATGTCGAACCCAAAAAAGAGATAAAACAAACTATTGTAAAAAAGTCTGAAGAAAAAATAATTGTCAATGAAAAAGATACTCAAGCAGCAAAACTAACTTTATCTCCATCTTTAGACTTTATGAAAAAACTCAAAACAGATTCTGTAAATTCTTACGATAATACTGATGTTTATGTTTCTGAGAAGTTTATTGAAGAGAAGCCTAAAACAACTAAAGTTATAAAAAATATCAAACCTAAAAAAGTAACCTCTAAAAAAATAAATATATCTACAAGAGAAACCCAAAATGATATTCAACAAGTGATAAAAAGATTCAAAAAAAACAATAATCCAGCTTTAAGCTTATTTGTTGCGAAAAAATATTATAAACTCGGTGATTATGAAAAAGCTTACAATTTTGCACTAATAACTAATGAAATAAATAATGAGATTGAGCAAAGTTGGATTATATTTGCCAAATCATTAGTTAAATTAAAGAAGAAAGATTTAGCAATTAGAACTTTAACTAAGTATATTAGACATTCTCATTCCGGTAATGCTAAAGTATTATTAGATGATATAAAATCAGGAAAGTTTAAATGAAAATATTTTTATTAATTTTACTATCAATTTCAATATATGCAGATGTTAAAGAAGATATGTTTAACCTTTATCAGAATGAAAAATATGATCAATCATGTAGTTTAGGTCACAAATGGCTAGATAAAAATATTAAAGATGAAGAATTTATATCTTTATATGCATTTTCTTGTTTAAAATCAGACTATATTGATAGGTTATCGATACCTATATCTCTTTTAAAATTTTCACGTGAGTCAAGATCAAATTCTGCTTATTTTTCTGTTATTTTAATGCAAAAAAAACTTTTATACCATTCTCTGATTGATGGATATGATTTGTCAAAACTAGAACTTCCAACTACAGATTATATACTATCAAAAGTGTTTGATTTATATACTAAACTTGGAAAACATGAAGCTAGAAATGTTTATATTTTTAATGATGAAAAGAATCCAAGAGTCTCATATAAACTGTACGTTGTACAAGATGAAACACTCAGTAAAATGGTTATAGAAGAGTATTTTGATACAATATCTATACAACGTCATGTATATTGGTAACGAGGTATTAGATGGATAGAATAACAAAAGACCTACTTGATAGTGGTCTTATCATGAAAGGACAAGTTGATAGATTAAAAGCCAATGGTGTTATTTCAACACTTGTATTAAAACATATTACACAGTCCGGTTTTATGACTATGGATAGACTTGTTCGATATATTGTCGATAAAATCAGAAAAGGTACATATGATTTATCTATAATCGATGAATATGACTATATTAGAGAAGATATAGTTTTAAAAAAATTATCTGAAGGTTTAAATCTTGAGTTTATAGATTTAGATAATATAGATGTTGATCATGATTTGACAAATAAGATTCCACTCCATCAATTACAAAAATATCATGCCTTACCAATTTATGCAGATGAATTAAATGTATATATTGCTATTAATGACCCCCTTGATATTGAAGCTAAAGAATCCCTGCAAAGACTTTTTCCAAGAAAACCAATTAAACTAAAAGTAGCTGTTAATAAACAGATACAAAATAATCTATTTAAAGTTGAATTAAAAGATAAAGAAAAAGTTTTAGTTAAAAAAGTAAGAGATGAATTAAACTCGATAAGTTCTATTGAGGAACAACAAGAAGCTTCTTCTATTTTACTATTAATAGATGTAATTCTTAATGCATGTATTAAAGCTCGAGCAAGTGATATACACATAGAACCAAGTGAGCGTAACTGTTCTGTACGCGGTCGTATAGATGGAAAACTATCTGAGATTTTTATTTTTCCAAAAGATATATTTGCACCTTTAACTTCACGCTTAAAGCTTTTAGCCAACCTAGACATTGCAGAAAAAAGAAAACCTCAAGATGGTCGTTTTTCAACTGAAGTAGGAAATTTAGAATATGATTTTCGTATATCTACACTTCCAACCCTTTATGGTGAATCAATCGTTATGCGTGTACTTGATAAACAAAAAGCACTTGTTAAACTTGAAGAAGCCGGTATGGACTCTGCAAGTTACCAAAAACTGCTCAAAGGTTTAGCTGCTCCATATGGCATTATTTTAGTAACAGGACCTACCGGAAGTGGTAAGACAACAACCCTTTACGGTGCGTTAAATGAACTTAAAGATCCAGCAGATAAAGTTATTACGGTAGAAGATCCTGTTGAGTATAGAATGAACCTTATTCAACAAGTTCAAGTAAACCCAAAAGTTGGTCTTGGTTTTTCAGATGCCTTGCGTTCAATCCTACGTCAAGACCCAGATAAGATTATGATAGGGGAGATTCGTGACCAAGAGACACTTGAGATTGCTATTAAAGCTGCTTTAACAGGTCATTTGGTTATATCAACACTTCATACAAATGACTCAATATCCGCAATTCCTCGTATGGCTGATATGGGGATAGAGCATTATCTAATATCAGGTGCATTAGTTGCAATTCAAGCACAAAGATTAGTTAGAAAAATATGTACTAATTGCAAAGTAGAAGAAGAAATTTCTGCTTCAACACTAGAAGAATTACATGAACATATTCCAGAAAATGCAAAATTTTATACCGGTACAGGTTGTAAAGAATGTAACGGAACAGGATATGCCGGACGTGAGATGATTTGTGAAGTTTTAAATATAAGTGAGGATTTATCTTCGCTTATTGCGAAAGGTGCTTCAAAAGATGAAATGACAAGACAAGCTGAAGATGATGGTTTTGTAGATATTTTTCAAAATGGAATTCAAAAAGCTCTTGATGGTGTAACAAGCCTTGGAGAAGTACTAAGGGTAGCTAAGTAATGGAGTATTTTCAAGCTACAATACTAACTAAAGGTAAAAAACAATTATTTGGCTTTTATGCAAAAGATAGAAAAGAAGCAACTGATATAGCTAAAATAAAATACTCAGGTCTTTTAATAAAAGTTGAAGAAGCAACTGAACCTTTAGAATTAAAATTTAAACGCCTTAAAAATGAACTCCTTCAAAATGTTAAAAAACGTAAAATAAAACCGGATGCGCTAATAGCTGCAATAAGACAAATGGCTGTTATGACAAATGCAGGAATATCTATACATGATTCAATCAGTGAAGTGGCTGCTTCTACCGCGGATAATAATCTTGCATATGTATTAGATAAATTAGCTGATGATATAAATGCAGGTAATTCTTTATCCAAAGCTATGGAAAACTTCAGATATGAACTTGGGAACCTTACAATAGCCATGGTTAAGCTTGGTGAAAAAACAGGTAATTTAGATGACGCACTTAATTCTTTAGCTGATATGTTAGAAGAGATTAGAGCAAATGTTGTAAAGTTTAAAAAAGCAATGGCATATCCAAGAAATGTAATGATAGCTATGGCTGTAGCATTTACGGTACTTATATCATATGTAGTACCTCAATTTAAAGCTATATTTGAGGAGTTAAATGCTGAACTTCCGTTACCGACACAAATACTCTTAACACTAGAGAATCTATTTAATAATTATGGACTATATGTCCTTGCTGTACTTATAATTGCTTTTGCAACACTTAATTATCTTATAAATAATTATAAAGATATAAGATATGGATGGCATGAACTTTTATTAAAAACCTATCTTATAAAAAATATTATTAAATACGCTACATTAAATAGATTTACACTTGTTTTTTCTGAACTTGTTCGTGCAGGTATTCCAATCGCTGAAGCACTTGACACTTCTATTGATATGATTGACAACCTACCCTTAAAATCAAGACTTAAACAAGTAAGAATATCTGTAGAAAAAGGTGCAATGCTCAATGATGGATTACGTGAGACAAAGCTTTTTGAAAGTATGATTATTCAGATGGTAAAGGCTGGTGAAGATGGTGGTGCCTTAGATAAAATGATGGAGAAAGTAGCAGATTATTATAAAATGCGTTTTGACGCAATTATTGATGGTCTATCATCTGCAATTGAGCCCATTATGCTTTTATTGATTGCCAGTATGGTTATATTACTAGCACTTGGCATTTTCATGCCTATGTGGGATATGGGAAGTGCTGTGCAGGGTAGATAGAACTAAATAGATATTAGTCTATCTGCTTTTTTTATAAAATTTTCTAAATTTTCTTTAGTTGATTTTATTTTATATTCTGCATCTGTTGCAAAAATTTTATCTACTATATCAATATCACATTCCATACACAGATGTTCTACCTTTCCTATATTACTATACGAAAAACTAATCTCTTTTACTATCTCTTCTTTATATTCTAAAAGATCTGCTTTATTAAGCACAAGATTTACCGCATCACTATATGCTCTGACTAATCCACCTGTTCCGAGTTTTGTACCGCCAAAATATCTAACTATTATCACTCCGCTATTTATTATTTTTGCACCTTGAAGTACCATAAGTGATGGTTTCCCAGATGTTCCTTTTGGCTCACCGTCATCACTTGATGCTTCTATAATTTGACTGTACTCATTTAAGTGACGAGATGCGGTTACAAAATGTCTAGCTTTTGGATGTTCTTCTTTAAGAATAGCCAGAGTTTTTTCAAACTCTGCATATGGGGTAAGATAGGCGATAAATTTAGACTGCTTTACTTCTAATGTATTTGTATATACTTTGTTTATAAAATGCATCTAAGATAGGTTAGTAAATACCTTTTGGACATCTTCATCATCTTCAAGACGCTCTAAAATCTTGTCTATATCAGCTTGTTGTTCATCTGAAATATTTACAGGTGAGTTTGCCATCCTCTCTAGGGTAGCTTTTTTAATTTCAATTCCCATACCTTCAAGTGCTTCATTTAATGTTCCAAAACTTGTATAATCAGCTGTAACCAGTGCTTCAGAACCTTCAACTTCAATTTCTTCAAGACCAGCATCAATTAGTTCTAACTCTAACTCTTCAGCATCCATACCATCTTTTAAATCAAATTCGAAAAGTGCTTTTCTATCAAACATAAATTCTAAAGAGCCGTTAGTTAACATCTCTCCACCGTTTTTATTAAGTATACTCTTTACATTAGCTACAGTACGTGTATTATTATCAGTAGCACATTCAATAAATAAAAGTACACCATGTGGAGCTTTACCCTCAAAATTAACTTCTAGCATATCTGCAGTATTTTTCTCAGTAGCTCTTTTAATGGCAGCATCAATATTATCTTTTGGCATATTTTCAGCTTTAGCATTTAGGATAGCTGTACGAAGTTTAGGATTCATATCAGGATCCCCACCACCCTCTTTTGCTGCCATAGTAATAATTTTACCTAACTTAGGAAACAGTTTTGACATTGCCCCCCATCTTTTTAACTTTGATGCTTTTCTGTACTCAAACGCTCTACCCATAAATATCTCCTAACAAACTTGCGAGATGCTAATTGCACCGTCTTCACTATAATCAACTTTTATTTCACTAACTTCATCATCTTTTATTAGATTTAAGTTTAACTCTCTACTCTCTAGTGATATCATATCTTTAAGTTCAATAGTATATTCACCGATATCATCACTTAATGCATCTACTATTTTTGCACTAAGTTTTAACCAATGACGTTGAAGAGTATCTTCTTCTTCTGCATATAATCCACTCTCGTCATATTCTAACTCTTCAGCCTGATTTGCTACACGATTTAACTTATCAAATAATCTTTGTGAACCAATAAAACTTGTTTTTAGTTTTTCATAATCTTGTTCAATTAACATATAATCTCTCATATAAAATTTATAGCGTATAATACCATAAGAATGTTATAGCTAAAAGTATTTTTGCTATAATATCAAAAATAAAAAAGTGCATATATGGATGAGCGTAGTTCTAAAGATCAATTTTTATCACATATGGTTAGTGAAATACAAACCCCACTAAAAGCAATATTAAGATTTTCGGATACCCTACTTAAAAATCCATATGATAATACTAACAATGAAAAATATCTAAAACTAATACACCATAGTGCTAAAAATATAGATAATATAATAAAAGATGTATCCGATATTTCACACATTCAAAACGGTACTTTTTCAATAAATATTAAAAAAATCAATCTTCGTGAGTTTCTCTCACAAAACTTTGAGCTATTTCGATCAAAAGCTAAAGAAAAATCTATCCGTTATTCAATTAAATTTGGTAATAATTTACCAAAATATATACAAACTGATGAAAATAGATTATCTCAAGTAATATCAAATTTACTCGGCAATGCAATAAAGTTTACCAAAAAAGACGGTGCTGTAAAACTGGAGGTAGTTTTTGATATTAAAAATTCAATATTGAAAGTATTTATTGATGATAACGGTATTGGAATACCTGATTCAAAAAAAGAAAATATTTTTAAACCCTATATAAAAGATAATTCAAGTATAAATTTTGAAGATACAAGAACAGGTCTTGGTTTATTTATATCTTTATCTATTATAGAGCTTTTAAATGGTAAAATTGAATTTGAATCAACAGAAAAAAAAGGGAGTACATTTAATTTTGAAATCCCAGTAAAAACAGATAATTAGGTTAAAAATAAATATGGCAAACAAATCAAATCTTAAACACCGTTTTTTTAGCGCATTTCGTGAAATTTTTGTTCATCATCATGGTTCATTAGAGTTTCGTGCAAAAATTATTGCCCTAATTGTAGCTTCTTTTGAGGATACAATATATGATGAAGCAGAGGCATATAATTTAATTAGAGAATACGCACTAAAACTATATGGAGATGAAAATAGAGCAGATTTACTTGTTCTTACAACCAAAGAGCTAGTTAAAAAAGTTTATGATAAAAATGGACTAGATATAGATACCTTAATTTCAAACATACAAAAAGAGTTAAAAATAGTACCCAGATACGCAAAA
>JAPHSI010000221.1 GCA_026193155.1 Sulfurimonadaceae bacterium
ATAAAAATGCCGATGCACTAACTGTTATATCCGAATCTTTTATGGCGTATAAAACAAAAGACACAATTTTAAAAGTTGGAAACTTTTTGCTAAATACTCCTCTTATGAATAAAAGCTCGGCAAGAATAGTTCCTTGGAGTTATCAAGGTGCTTCTTTTGTTATAAAAAACATATTTAAGTCCTCTATTCAATTAAGTTATGTAAATAAGATTCGCAAATACAATTCAGACAAATATATAAAACAAAGTCTTTCGGGGAAGATTGATGACGGTGTAGCTATGATTGGGTTTAAACATCATCCAATTGAACCTTTGGATGTTCACTTATATTATTACTACGCTCCATCACTTTATGACAGTTCTTTTTTTCAAATTGACTATAAAGACAACTTCATAAATAACGAGCTTCTTTTTTGTTTAGGCTTTCAAAACATGAAAACCTATGATAATTATGATTCAGATTTAACCGGTTTAAGGACAGGTATATTCACAGACAATTTAGACATAACACTTAACTATACAAAAAATAGTGGAGTAGATAAAGCAAATGGTTACGGCGGTTTATCAAAAGTATACACTGCTTCTATGATTTCAAACGGCAGGGGTAATAACAAAGCAGAAGCCTTAATGCTAAAAGCAAACATAGAGATAGAGTTCATCAAAAAACAAAGTTCGGAATTTTCTATCTGGCTTGCAGATATAGACTCAAAATCAAGTAAATATAAATCCTATTACACTCACTTTAGACATAATACAAATAACTTTACAACTATCTATTTACGTTATGAATATCAAGATTTTGAAGATGACAGCAAAGATACACATTATCTTAGATTTATTACAACTTATTTGTTCTGATATTTATCAATAACTACTTTTGCACCTTTGTAAATCGGCTCGTCAATAAAACCAAACTCCTCATCTACAAAACCTGTTACACCTTCTTTTTCACTAGCTTCAAATAGCTCAATTATCTTTTTAGCTTTATTTATTTCTACCTCGTCATATCCAAAAGTATTTTGAATAATTTCCGATTGCTTAGGTGATATGCACCCTTTTGCACAAAATCCCATTATTTTTTCAAGTTCCACCCACCTTGAAAACTCATCCAAATTTTTATAATCCTGATATACAAAAGAAACAGGTTTTACTCCTATACTTTTACATGTGATTAAAAAATGACTTAACATATATGTCATTGTCGGATTTTCTAAATTTATAATAGAATGAGAAAGAGACATATCAGCAAATAAATCTAACACACCAAGATAAAATGTTGTAACACGCTTATCCACCCGTAGTTCACTCATATTCTTCCATGCACTTGCAGTCTCTATGGATAGATGCAGTTCTATCCCAACATCTACTAATTCAAGTACTCGTTTGACATCATTTTTATCATGAATTTTCGGAACTCTTATTGCATCTGGCTTGAACTTGTTTATATATTTTATCTCTTCTATGCCACCGTCATCTAAAGCATTTACACGAACAACAAACATCTTTTCTAAATCTTTATATTTATAGAGATATTCACCACATAATCTTAAAGCTTCAGGTTTTTGCTCTTTGCTTACACCGTCTTCAAGATTCAGCATGATACATTGTGCTTCTAAGTGTGGTATTTTTTTGAGATGTTTCTCATTATGTGTAGATAACATAAGTGCATCTAAAAAATTATTTTTCATTATCTATCTTCATTTGTTGTAAATAAAAGTATAAAGCTTTTATCTCTTCTTTTGTCAAATAATACCTAGGCATACCTCGTTTTGGTGTATTTAGAGCTTTTTTAAACGTATCGTATGAAAGTGAGTTTATCTCTGGACCTCTAAAGCTTTTTTTCTTTTTTTTATGAATATATTTAGCTATTAACCTGCCTTCGCCTTTTTCACCATGACAATGATAACACCCTATCCCTCTAGGGTTTTTATAAAGGGATGAAGAATACTCGAAAGGCGTTATAAATGAGCTTCTTGCAAATAAAACAAAAGGTAAAAACAGGACAACTATAGACCTCATAAAAACTCCAATTAATATTAAAACGATATAATATCTAAAAAATTATTTATGAGGTTTAAATGCAACTATTAGACGGCAAAGCTCTCTCAAAAAAAATAGAACAAAATGTTAGTAATGAAGTAAAAGAACTAAAATCTTCGTGTGGATGCACGCCTGGCCTAGCAGTAGTATTAGTAGGTCAGGACCCTGCTAGTGCTGCATATGTCAATATGAAGAAAAAAGCTTGTGACAGAGTTGGCTTTTACTCTATCACACACGATATGCCTGAGAGCATCTCTCAAGAAGCAATTGAAAAAACTATCACTATGCTAAACAATGACTCAAACGTTGATGGTATCTTAATTCAACTTCCACTGCCTTCACATATAGATACGACTAAACTTTTAGAACTTGTTGATCCTGCCAAAGACGTGGATGGTTTTCACCCGTATAATGTCGGTCGTTTAGTTACTAACCTTGATGGTTTTGTGCCTTGTACTCCACTTGGTGTAATGGAATTGTTACGTGAGTACAATATTGATGTTAAGGGTAAAAACTGTGTAGTGGTCGGTGCTTCAAATATAGTTGGAAAACCTATGGCTGCCCTACTTCTAAATGCAGATGCTACTGTTGAGATATGTCATATATTTACAGATGACTTAAAAAAGCACACTCTAAATGCAGATGTTGTCTTGTGTGGAGTTGGTGTTATAAATCTTATAACCGAGGATATGGTTAAAGACAATGTAATTATTATTGATATAGGTGTAAGCAGAACTAATGAGGGAAAACTTGTTGGTGATGTTGACTTTGAAAATGTTAGTAAAAAAAGCTCATACATTACACCAAGCCCAGGTGGAGTTGGACCTATGACAATTGCAATGCTTCTTAGCAATACACTTAAAGCCGCAAAAATAAATGCACAAAAATTGCATGAATCAAAAGAGTTTTAATGAAAGAGATTTTAGGTAAAGCATACAGATTTTCAAACTCTTGGACAGGTACAATTATAATTGTACTATTTGTAATATTCTTTATTGCACAAGCTTTTAGGATACCGTCTGGAAGTATGAAAGATTCACTTTTAATTGGTGACCATCTATTTGGTAAAAAATTTGCATATGGTATACCAATGCCGCATATTCCTTTTATTGAGATGTCTATTATGCCTTGGAGCGATGACTTAAAACTTGTAGATGGAGATAAACCAAAACGCGGTGATGTTGTAATTTTCAGATATCCACATAATCCAAAAACTCACTTTGTAAAAAGATGTGTAGCACTCCCTGGTGATGAACTATTCGTTTTAGAAAAAAATCTGTTTATTCATTTCAGTGAAGGTGATAAATGGATAGAAAAACACTATGCAGGTTATGAGATAGCACAACTTGCCGGTAAATTATGGGTAAAGAACCCATATATGAAAGAACATCCGGGAATACACCATGATGATCACATTATGAATGATGGAAATCCTAGACTTGCTCCTTTATTTAACCTAAGTCCCATAAGGGTACCAGATGGTGAGTATTTTATGATGGGTGATAATCGTGATCATTCAAACGATAGTCGTTTTTGGGGAACTGTGCCATATGCAAATATAGAAGGCACCCCATGGTTCATATATTTTTCTATAGATGAAAATTGGGAAATAAGATGGGAAAGATTAGGTAAGACTCCAACTGATTTAGAACAACCTTTTTACTTAGATAAAGCTATAGCTGAAAGAAAAGTTCAAGATAAAGGTGACAATGGAATCTATTGATTTATTAAAAATCATTTCAGCAGTTTTAGCACTTGCGATTGCCATAATAGGACATGAAATAATGCATGGATGGGTAGCATATAAATATGGCGACCTGACAGCAAAAAATGCCGGAAGACTTAATATAAACCCTATTGTACATGTAGATTTAGTCGGTACAATATTAGTACCTGCAACAATGTATTTTTTACCTATGCTTTTAGGAGGCGATGGTGGATTTTTATTTGGATGGGCAAAGCCGGTTCCTGTTAATACTGTAACAGTAATAAGAAATGCAGGATACAATGGTGCAATGCAAGTAGATTTAGCAGGAATTGTGTATAATTTTACACTAGGGATTGTTGCATCTGTAGCTCTTTTAGCTATGGCTAAACCAACCGATGCAGATAGTTTAATGTACCTGTTTACATATCTGTTTGTTTGGAATTTATTATTAATAAACATTGTTCTAGCTGTATTTAACTTATTACCGATACCTCAGTTTGACGGTGCGCACTTTTTAATGCATCTATCACTAAAGCACAAACTAAGAGCTGTAGCTGAGTTTTTTTATAAAAATGAACGTTATGGTATTATAATAGTATTAATTGTACTTATGACACCTATTAAAGATTATGTACTTTTATTACCGGTACAAACTATATTAGAACTATTGCTTACTTAGCACTTTAAAGGAATAAGATGAAATTTTATATAGCTACGGATCATGCAGGTATAGAGTTAAAAGACTATACTGTAGAGTTGTTAAAAGAAAAAGGACATGAGGTTATAGACTTAGGTCCCTTTAGTAAAGATAGGGTTGATTATCCTGATTATGCACATAAATTATCTCTTAGTGTATTAGAAGATACTGACGCACAAGGTATATTAATTTGTGGTAGCGGTATTGGAATGAGTATGGCAGCAAACCGTCATGAGGGCATCCGTGCTGCACTTTGTCACGATGCATATACTGCAACTGTAGCACGTGGACATAATGATGCAAATGTTCTTTGTTTTGGTGAGCGTATCGTAGGTAAAGGTGTAGCAGAATCTATATTGGATGCGTGGATTGCAGGTAGTTTTGATGGTGGAAGACACTGTGGACGAGTAGAAAAAATAGAAATCAATTAAAGGTCTAAATATGTTTTGGGAATGGTCACTACTTTCAGTACTTTCAGTACTTTCAATATATCTTTTTGTAAAGATGTTTTACTTTAAAAGTATAACAAGCAAAGAGAAGCGAAGCAATGATATGATGAAATTAACTCTTCAAGAAGCTGAAATACTAATACGTAAATATCAAATCCAATTACAACGTGCACTTGGAAATGTTGATATATTAAGCGAAGAGCTGACAAAACTAAGAAATGAGTTAAAAGTTTTAAAATCAAGAAACTCAAAACATAGACAAGAAACTGATAGATTAAACGGAAAAATCAAAGCGCTAGAAAATAGAATAGACGCATTACTATAAGGTTAAATATGGAACTAAATAATACAGATAAAAAAATAATTGAAAACTCAATAAGAGATATAAAAGATTTTCCTAAAGAGGGAATAGTTTTTAAAGACATCACTACACTTTTAAACAATAAAGAAGCATATGCGACGTTAATGAATCACTTACAAAACAGATATAAAAGCTATAATTTAGATTATATTGCAGGTATAGATGCACGTGGTTTTATATTTGGTGCAGCATTAGCTCAGATGCTCGGAGTTGGGTTTGTTCCAATCAGAAAAAAAGGTAAACTACCTTATACGACAATAGGTGAAAAATATGCCTTAGAATATGGTGTAGATGAAATAGAAGTGCATCTAGATGCGTTTAGTGGGGTTAACAATGCCCGTGTTCTACTTATTGATGATTTAATAGCTACAGGCGGTACTGCAAATGCGGCAGCTACTCTTATAAACCAAACAGGTGCTAAGTGTATTGAAGCTTGTTTTGTTCTTGGTCTTACTTTCCTAGACGGAATAAAAAACTTAAATGAAAAAACTGATGTTTATACTGTAGTAGAGGTTGACTAATGTATATTCCAAAAGCTTCAAAATATGATCCAGACTTAAATGGTCACTTTGATATTCACGGTGGTAGGTATGTACCTGAGACATTAATGCCAGCTCTTTTAAAACTTGAAAAAGAGTACAAATCTATCCGCTTTGATGAAAAATTTTGGAAGGAAGTACACTACTATTTAAAAGACTATGTCGGTCGCCCTAGCCCACTTTATTATGCAAAAAATATTTCAGATGAGCTTGGTGCAAAAGTCTACTTTAAACGTGAAGATTTAAACCATACGGGTGCTCATAAGGTCAACAATGTTATAGCTCAGGGAATTATGGCAAAAAGACTTGGCTATAAAAAAATAATTGCAGAAACCGGTGCCGGGCAACACGGTGTTGCAACTGCTACAATCTGTGCCCTACTTGATTTAGAATGTGAAGTGTTTATGGGTGCGAAAGATGTTGAACGCCAAGAGTTGAACGTATTTAGGATGAAATTGCTTGGTGCAAAAGTCAATGCTGTTGAGAGTGGTAGCCGTACTCTTAAAGATGCGATGAATGATGCAATCCGTCACTGGGTTACAAATGCACGTGACACTTTTTATATTATAGGTACGGTTGCAGGTCCGCATCCTTACCCATTAATGGTACGTGATTTTCAAGCTATTATTGGTTATGAGGCAAGAAAACAGATTCTTGAAAAAGAAAACCGCTTACCAGATCATGTTATTGCATGTATAGGTGGTGGAAGTAATGCCATAGGTATGTTTCAACATTTTTTAGAAGATGAAGATGTTGAGTGTATCGGTATTGAAGCTGGAGGCCTAGGGATTGAGACAGATAAACACGGGTGTTCATTAAACAAAGGACGTCCCGGCGTTTTACATGGTCAAATGAGTTATCTACTTCAAGATGAAGATGGGCAAGTATTAGAAGCACATTCAATAAGTGCGGGACTTGATTACCCAGGAATTGGTCCTGAGCATGCTTTTCATAAAGACAATAATTCAGTTTCTTATGACTTTGCAACTGACCAAGAAGCATTAGATGCATTTGTATGGCTTAGTCAAAAAGAGGGAATCATCCCTGCATTTGAGAGCTCTCATGCGGTTGCACATCTTAAAAAAATGACTGACATCAAAGATAAGCTTATTATAGTCAATCTCTCAGGTCGTGGAGATAAGGATATGATTCAAGCTAAAGATATTCTACACTTCGATTAACAGGTATATATTCTTCCATATTCCTGTTTTTTAGCTTCTTTAAGGGCATAACTTGCCCTCTGCTCTATCTCTTCAATCCAATCTTCTTCAACAAATTCTGTTATTCCAAAAGCAAGGACTGCTTTAGTGTCTTTCATAATTTCAACACTAGACAAGTTTTTATTTAATTTTTTAGCTAAATTTTCAGCATTTTTAGAATCTGTATTAGTTAGTAATATCATAAAACTTGAGCCTTGCCAACGTGAGACTACATCTGAATCTCTAATAAACGTTTTTAGTTTTTTAGAAAAAGACTGTATTAGTTTTTCACCATATGCAAATCCACAGACACTTACTATTTTATCAACATTCATTAATCCAATATATAACACAGAAGTAGGTGTTTTATATCTATTATAGTTATCTAACTGATGTTTTAAAATTGCCTGCATATGCATTTTTGAAGTTAATTTAGAGAGTTGATCTACCGTAGCTAGATTTGCAAGTTTATCTACCCTTAATTTATACTCACGTAACTTATGGAGTTGATCATAATGATAATCAACTCTATACAAAATCTCACTAGAGCTAAATGGTCTTTTTATAAAATCACTGGCACCGTTTTTGAAGCACTTTTCTATGAGCTCTTTATCTACTTCTTTTGAATTATCTAAAAATATAATCGGAATCTTTATTGTAAACTCAGAGTTTACAAGTTCAGATATTTTAGTTATATCAATATACGTAATATTCGTATTAACTAAAACAAGATCAATATTTTCAACTTCGACACTTAAATCATCAACGTTATAATAGGATACAGATTCATACCCTTTTCGTCGTAAAACTTTATCCAAAGAAGCAAAATTTTTTTCATTTACTTCTAATATTAAAACCCTTTTTTTTATCATAAAGAAATTATATCTAAAATAATAATATATTAAATTTAAGTTTTTTTGCTATCATGTCTTAAAAATTAAATGGATAATTATGAATATTAAACTTACAAACAATAAAAGTAATTCAGATGTAATAGTTGACTTTATTACAAAAGATGAACTAAAAAACCAAAAAGATAAAAAACTTCTTGACTTAGCAGGTTTTTGTGCTGAACAAGACACAATATGTTTTTTACACGAAAAAGGATTTTTAGCTTGTGGAATCGACAGTAAATCTAACGATGACATAAGAAGTGTTTGTAGTATTGCTATAAAAACTTTAAAATCTGCAAAATATAAATCTGCAAGCTTTTATGTAAACAAGAAAAATATTAAAGCCGTTATTGAGGGAGTTGTTCTTGGTGGTTATGAATATACTAAATATAAATCTGAACCAAAAAAGCATACACTAAAAAATATCAACTTAATATGTGATGATATAAAAGAACTTCAAGACACCTTTGAAGAAGCTATAATCGTTGCTGAAGCTACATGTTTTACACGTGATATTGTAAATACTATTCCAGAGGATATGCATCCAGAGACACTAGCAAAACTTTCACGTAAGCTGGCTAAAGAAAATGACTTAGAATGTAATATTTTAGATGAAAAAACACTTAAAAAAGAAAAATGTGAAGCGATGCTGGCAGTCGGTCGTGCGTCTAGACATGAGAGCCAATTAATTCATTTAACTTACAAACCAAAGAAAAAAGCTAAAAAAGTTGTAACCTTGGTCGGTAAAGGTTTAACATACGATAGCGGCGGGCTTAGTTTAAAGCCATCTATAAGCATGGTTACAATGAAGATGGACAAAGCAGGTGCATGTGCCGTTTTGGGAATTATTAAAGCTATTAGTGAATTAAAGCTAGATATTGAAGTTCATGCCTTTGTAGGTGCTGTAGAAAATATGATAGGCGGTGATGCTTATAAACCTGATGATGTTCTAATCACAAGAAGCGGAAAAAGTGTAGAAGTTAGAAATACAGATGCAGAAGGTCGTTTAGTTCTTTGTGATGTACTTGATTATGCACAAGAGAAAGTTAAAGCAGATTACATTTTTGATTTTGCAACACTTACAGGTGCTTGTATGGTTGCACTTGGTCAGTACACTACAGGTGTTATGGGTCACTCTACAAAAATTAAACATGACATAATGATGAGAGCTTCAGCAGATTCTGGAGAGCTGACAGGACACCTACCGTTTAACAGACATCTTAAAAAACTTCTAAAAAGTGAAATAGCAGATATCTCAAATGTTGCTTCAAAACCATATGGCGGTGCAATAACTGCGGGTATGTTCTTAGATACTTTTATAAAAGATGAGAATAAAGATAAATGGTTACATTTTGATATAGCAGGCAGTGCGTATACTGAATCTGCTTGGGATTGTAACGTTTATGGCGGTACAGGTGCCGGTGTTAGATTAATAAGCAGCTTTTTAAAGAATATAAAATAATTTATGATATTACATGATGTACTATATACTGCTAACAATACAAGAATCTTTAAAAATTAAATAGTTAACAACTTTTAGCCGATTTTCACACATTATCGTATCAAGGAGGATGCTATGATAGTGCAAGGCTACAAGGTTGCTATGAATGCCCAGTTTTTCAGCTTTCAAACACAATCAACACAAACAAGTGTCTCAACATCTACTAAAGATTTTAACAGTGACAAATCATCCCAAATCGAAAAAATACAAATCAATCAATCAAAAATAGATGATGCTAACAGTCAATTATCTAAAGAACTCTCAGAAGCGATATTAAAGAATATAAACTCTGAATCTAGTAAATTTTTAAGAGATAAAATAGAGATTAACAGTGTGTATGCAGAAGCAGAAGCTATGAACTTTCAAGTAAAAGCTTTTGTACAAGCTGATGGAAGAGAGATGGAACTTTCTCTTGATGTTTCTCTATCTCGAAGTTTTGTGCAAAAAACAACAAGAACAATAGAAATCAATAAAGTTTTACAAGATCCTCTTGTCATATCACTAAACGGTGGTATGCCATCACTTAGCTCTAAAACATTTTCTTTTGATATCGACAGTGATGGTAAAAGCGATCAAATCTCTCAACTCAATTCTGGCAATGGCTTTTTAGCACTTGATAAAAATTCAAACGGTATCATTGATGACGGAAGTGAACTATTTGGTACTAAAAGTGGTGATGGATTTAAAGACTTAAGTCAATACGATGAAGATAAAAACGGTTGGATAGATGAAAACGATGCTATATTTGATAAATTAAGAGTCTGGCAAAAAAGTGAAGACAAAGATAAGTTAATAGCTCTTGGCGAAGTTGGCATCGGTGCTATATTTCTAGGAAACACTTCAACTCCATTTAGTTTAAAATCAAACTCAAATGAACTCTTAGGAGAGATTAAAAGTAGTGGGTTTGTATTTTTTGAAAACTCTAGAGCAGGTGTTATTTCACAAGTAGACTTAGCAGTTACTCCTGAGATAAAAAATGAACTCAAAACTATAGACACTTTACAAAAAAATCTATCTAAACTACAGCTCGATAACGTTTATGCGAAAACATCAAATAAAAGCGAAGAGAGTTCTAATGATAAAATATCAAAACTACAAGCAAAGATAAGTGCTTTAGAAAGCAAACTAGTGCATGCGAGCAATGAAAGTAAGTCAGCTATTCAGGCTCAAATAGGAGCATTATACTCTCAAATAATTGCATTGTTACAAGTGGGACTTGCTTAGATTCTTCTATATATTGTTGAGCTTTGATGTATATCTACCTCGACTCAAGGCACTAAAATAAAAAACTTGAAAGATTATTATATAGAAGATGCTTCCAAAATGGCCAGTACTCAAAAATAACAGTATATCTATAAAATAAATTATGATAAAATAAAAAATAGTAATTTTTGTTTGAATGGGGATTTATATGGATTTGTCATATGATGTACTAATAGTTGATGATGTAGCTGAAAACTTAAAAGTAGCTATGAATATTTTAAGAGAGAACAATTATAATTTCTCTTTCGCAACAAATGGAAATGAAGCACTTGATATTGTAAAGAAAAAAAAGTTTGATTTAATTCTTCTTGACATAATGATGCCTGAGCTTAGCGGTTTTGATGTAATTGAAGCACTAAAGAACGACACTGATTTAAAAGACATTCCAGTTATTTTTCTTACGGCAAAGGCAGATATAGACTCACTAGCTAAAGGTTTTGAACTTGGTGGAGTTGACTATATAACCAAACCTTTTCATCCACTTGAACTACTCTCTAGGGTATCGACTCATCTCGAACTATATAAATCCAGAAAAATTCTTCAACAAAACAACCTTAATCTTAATATTAAAATTAAAGAAAGTGAGAACAGACTACTATCAGAACTTGAATCAAGCCAAAAAGAAGTAATTTTTTTACTGACAGAATTAATGGAGTCTACGTCTGATGAGACCGGTAAACATATAAAAAGGGTTGCTAAGTACTCAAAACTTTTAGCAGAACTTCATGAAAGTCTCACACATGAAGATGCAAACTTACTTTATGACGCTTCTCCATTACACGATATTGGAAAAATAACAATACCCCATGATATATTACACAAACCTGGCAGATTAACAGAAGAAGAGTTTGAAGTTATGAAGTCACATACTACTACAGCTCACAATATACTTAAAAACAGCTCTAGAGAGCTGATAAAGACAGCAGATATTATTGCACATCAACACCATGAAAAATGGAATGGGAATGGTTATCCTCAAGGGTTAAAAGGTGATGAAATCCATATATTTGGCAGGATTGTCGCATTAGCAGATGTACTTGACGCTCTAACACACAAGAGAGTATATAAGGACTCTTGGACATTTGAGAAAGCTACACAATATATAATAGAGCATAAGGGTACCCAGTTTGATCCATATCTCGTTGAACTATTTGAAGCAAATTTAGACGAATTTGAAAAAATTGTAAATTTATAAAGATGCAATATATAAAATACTTATTTTTATTATTTACTTTTTCAAACATTTTATATTCAGCACAAATCAACCTTACACAAGAAGAAAAAACATGGATTAAAAACAATCCTACTGTAACGCTTGGTGCAGATGAAAATTGGCCTCCATTTGATTTTACAGATGAAAATAAACAACATTCTGGACTCTCATCTGAATACTTAAAACTAATATCTCAAAAAACAGGCTTGAAATTTAATATAAAAGCTGATGTTTGGAATAAAACAATATCATTATCAAAATCTAAACAACTGGATGGATTAACATGTGCAGTTAAAACTGAAGATAGGGAAAAGTATTTAAATTTCACATCTTCATATCTAGATGTGCCAATGGCGATAATTACTCATATCAAAAACAACAACATTAAAAATATAGATGATTTAAATAATAAAACAGTATCTATAAACAAAGGCTCTTATGTACATGAATGGATGAAGAGGTATCATCCAAATATAAAGCTTCATCTATCTAGTTCAAATGAAGAATCTATTGAAGCAGTATCTTTTAAAATAGCAGATGCTTATATAGGAAATCTTGCTGTAGCCACGTATATCATCAATAAAAATCTACTAAATGACTTAAAAGTTGTAAACAAGTTCGATAATTTTACTACATCTTTGAGTATTGCTATCAATAAAGACAAACCAATACTTTTCAGTATTATTCAAAAAACACTACAAAGCATAGAAAAGTTTGAGCATCAAAAAGTAAAAAGCATTTGGCAAACAAAGATTAAAACAGATGAAAAAAAAATAAAATTTACAAATAAAGAAAAAGAATGGATAAAAAACCACCCTACTATAAGATATGTTATCGATAATAACTGGGAACCAATAGAATACTTCTCAAAAAAAACAAAAAAATTCTCGGGAATATCTAGTAGCTATATAAGTTTTATTGAAAAACATACTGGTATCAAGTTTGTTTTAATTCCAACTGATTCATGGGCACAGAGTGTCGAAAAAATAAATAATAGAGAAGCAGACTTTTACACTTGTGTAGCTAAAACAAAATCAAGAGAAAAAGTTGTTAATTTTACAAAAGATTATATAAACTTACCACAAGTTTTTATAACAAAACACAATGTTGATTTAGTAAGTAGTGTAAAAGAACTATATGGTAAAAAAGTTGTACTAGTTAAAAACTACTACATAACTGAGCTAATAAAGGAAAAGCACAAAGAGATAGATGTGATAGAAGTAAGCAATATTTCAGAGGCTCTTAATCAGGTTATCAATGGAGATGCTTATGCCTTTATAGAGATGCTTCCAGTAGCTAGTTATTATATTCAACAAAAAGGATACTCTGACTTAAAGATATCTGGATTAAGTGAATATAAGTTTAAATTTTCATCAGCGATTAGAAATGATTGGGATAATACCGGTGTTAATGTAATTAATAAAGTTATAGACTCTATAAGTGCTGATGAAAAAAATAAAATATACAACAAATGGTCAAAAGTTAAATATGAAAAATCTATTGACTACACTATAGTTTGGCAAATTACAGCTGTTTTTGTTTTTTTTCTTCTTATTACATTTTACTGGAATAGAAAGCTATCTTTAGAGATTAAAAAAAGAAAATTAACACAAAATGCTTTATATAAGGCAAATAAAGAACTAAAGATTGCAACAGAAAGTGCAAATGCTGCAAATAAGGCAAAATCAGATTTTTTATCAAATATGTCTCATGAGATAAGAACACCTATGAATGCTATTTTAGGTTTTACAGAACTACTAGATGAATCTGTTGAAGACAAAAGACTAAAGTCTTATTTACGTACGATTAAAACCTCAGGAC
This sequence comes from Sulfurimonadaceae bacterium, assembly GCA_026193155.1. Taxonomy (GTDB): domain Bacteria; phylum Campylobacterota; class Campylobacteria; order Campylobacterales; family Sulfurimonadaceae; genus Sulfurimonas. The sequence continues at coordinate 13,684 of JAPHSI010000221.1, forward strand.
AAACATTATTATATTTAATCAACGATATACTAGATTTATCAAAAATAGAATCCGGAAAACTACAAATAATAAATACCCAAGTTAATATAACAGATTTACTTGAAGAAACTATTAACTTATTTCAATTAAAAGCTGAACAAAAAGGCATCTCCCTTGAGCTAACTATTGATGCAGATATACCTCCTTCTTTACTTCTTGATTCACATAGACTAAAAGAGATACTTATCAACCTTATTGGTAACGCTCTTAAGTTTACAGACGATGGTTATATATCAATTAAAGCATATGTAGATGAAGTTTTTGAACACAATAGTAAAATAAATATCATTATTGAAGTTGAAGATAGTGGAATAGGTATTGATAAAAGTAATCAAGAAAATATTTTTAATACATTTGAGCAAACTGACAACCAAGATGTAAAAAAATATGGTGGTACAGGGCTAGGCTTATCAATAAGTAGAAAACTCGCAAATTTAATGGATGGCTCTCTAAATGTTAAAAGTGAATTGGGAAAAGGTGCAAACTTTATACTAACACTTAACAATATAGATATTGCATCTGTATCAGATAATGAATCAATAACTAAAAGTAATTTAGATTACTCAAACTTAATTTTTAACGATTCATCGATAATGATTGTTGATGATATCCAAGAAAATAGAACACTTGTAATAGAAAATATAAAATCTCATAATATAAAAGTTTTTGAAGCTTCAAATGGAAAAGAAGCTATAGATATTGCTAAAAAGAATAAACTTGACTTAATATTTATGGATATTAGAATGCCTGTTATGAATGGGTATACAGCAACTAAGGAGATTAGAAAATTCTCTGATACACCAATAGTGGCCTTAACTGCTTCTATAATGCGAGAGGAGTTAGATAAGCTTGGTCAGAATAACTTTAATGGCTACCTTAGAAAACCTGTTTCAAAGTCTGAATTATATCAATCTATATCTGAACATATTGAATATAAAAGTATAAACCAAACTATAGAATCAAATGAAACAGAACTCAAAAGTGAAACGATAGAAAACCTACAAAATCTAGTAGAATCCACTGATAAACTCTTAGAATCATATGAAAAAGCAATATCAACAAATGATATGTCAAGTATAGAAGATTTTGCGAAGCTACTGCTTAAAGAATCAAAAGAAAATGACGTAAACTATATGATTATATATGCAAATACTTTACTTGATTATATCGACTCATTTGATATAGATGGGATAAATTCACTTCTGAATGAATTTAGTAGCCATACAACAAAACTCAAGGCTCTAAAAGAAAAAACCTGATATAATCTCAAAAATAATTTAAGCTATATAAATATACTTATCAAAAGGTAAATAATGGGATTAAGCATAGGTCTAGTAGGACTTCCAAACGTAGGTAAATCAACAACTTTTAACGCACTTACAAAAGCACAAAATGCAGAAGCTGCAAATTATCCGTTTTGTACTATAGAGCCAAATAAAGCAATCGTTCCGGTGCCTGATGCAAGGTTAGCAGAGCTTGCAAAAATAGTAAATCCGGAACGTATACAATACTCGACACTTGACTTTGTAGATATCGCAGGACTTGTAAAGGGTGCTAGCAAAGGTGAAGGTTTAGGAAATAAATTTTTGTCTAATATTCGTGAAACAGAAGTTATTTTGCAAATTGTCAGATGTTTTGACGATGAGAACATTGTTCATAACGAAGGAAGTATCAATCCTCTTAGAGATGTTGAAATTATTGAGGGTGAGCTTATTTTGGCGGATATAGAAGTTCTATCAAACCGTATAGATAGACTTAAAAGACAGGCTAAAGCAGATAAAAGTGCAAAATCAATCTTAGATATAGCAGAGGAACTTTTAGAATTTTTAGGTGAAGGAAATCTCGCACGTAATTTTGACAAAACTGATACTGATGAATATAAACAGCTAAACCAAGAAGTTAGGTTTTTAACAAACAAAGAGATTATGTATGGTGCAAATACTGATGAAGATGGTCTTCTAGAGGACAATGAGTATCTAAAAGCTCTAAAGAAACATGCAGAGGACAACAACTGTGAACTTATCAAACTGTGTGCAAAGGTAGAAGAAGAACTTGTTGGACTAGACGATGAAGAAGCAAAAGAATTTTTAGATGAACTAGGGGTTGAAGAATCAGGACTTGAACAGATTATACACAAAGGTTTTGACAAACTTGGATTAATGAGTTATTTCACAGCTGGTGTTAAAGAGGTTCGTGCTTGGACAATTAGAAAAAACTCAACAGCACCACGTGCGGCTGCAGCAATTCATAACGACTTTGAAAAAGGTTTTATTCGTGCAGAAGTTATCTCTTATGATGATTTTCTAGAGTTCGGTGGAGAACAAAAAGCTAAAGAAGCCGGTAAAATGAGACTTGAAGGGAAAGAATATATTGTGCAAGATGGTGATATAATGCACTTTAGATTTAATGTTTAAAAAGTAATTATAAAAAGGTAAACACATGAAGTTAAGATACGTTGGACCAAAGCCATTAATATCCTATACAGGCATTGAATTTGATAATAATAAAGAAGACAAGTATGTTTACCTAAATATCGTTATTCAACTAATTAAAGCTCTAAGAGATGAAAACCTTAGAGGAAATACTTATAAATATGAAGCTACTACAAAAAGACTTAGCGATGATGAACTTTTTAATGAATTAAAAAAATACTGTAAAAATATAAATGAACTAATAGAAGAAGAAAATCATTCAATAGAGGATGAAATTGAACATAATTTAAAAAGAGCTCATGATTCAGAAGTGTTAACGGATGAACTGAAAGAGGTTTTACATAACAATATTGAAATTATGCATGACTATCTAATACAACGCTCAATCAATAAAGCTGTATATTATTGTGTAATAGAAGATCTTGCTGATATAATATCCAAAACGCATATAGAATATATTGTTGTACCTTTATATGCAAAGTTTACCCATGTATTACACTCTGTTCAGGGAGTGCTTTTAAATTATAAAAATCCGATAGACACTAAACTTGAAATATATAAAGACGGAGATCAAGTGTACTCAAAACTTAAGGTAGTTAAACTCCTAAGCTAGCTATACGCATAGATTCCAACATATTATCTCTTAATTTTGCTATAAGATCATCAAACTCATATAGTCCTGTTTTTTCTAAATCTTCTAAATCTTCTTGCAAATCTTCAATATCATATAAAAGTTCATTGTCTTTGTCAAAATTTATATCTTGAGAACTGTTTAAAATACCCATTAATTCTTTTATTCTCAAGTTTAATTTGCCTATCTCTTTATTTTTTATATCTTGTGCTATTCTAACTCTACTATAGAGTTGACTAAATTTACGAATAGTAATTGATTTAGTATCTCTATTTAGACTACTTTGTAATATTTTATCTATAAAAATCTGTTTGTTTTTTGTAATTGGTGTTTGGTTAAATAATTCTAAAAACGAATCAAACATTTTACTAAAAATTATACTGTGAAATTTTTGAAAATAACTATTTACAATATTATTAACAAAGTTAACCCTACCATCTTTTTTTATAGCATTTATAGCTTCATCTTTTGAATATGACAACACATCTTTACAAAATACAATCCACTCTGCAACTATCTCTTTAAACATAGTTTGTTTGATTTTATGATACTGAATATTTTCGATATCAATTATATATAAAAAATTAATTTCGTTTTTCAGCACGCCGTTAACAAAGTTTTGAGCTAAAATTTCTATAACTTCAGCCCTATCTGTATTTGTTGAAACATGTAGTACATCCCACTCGAACAATTCTAAACTATTAAATATTTTTTCAACATATTCTTCCAATTGCTCTTTTGTATCAAACATAACTCTTCTAAATAACCTTTGCTATTGTTTGTCCGAATTTCACATTATCATTAGTTTTTATGTTTAATTCCAACATATCTTTCTCAGCTAAAATAACTATAGTTGAACCCATTTCAAAACATCCAAAATCTTCACCTTTGTCCAAGTTGATATTTTCATATTCATATACAGAACTATTAATTATATCCGCATTCGTTTTTATTTTAGGTTCAAAACTAATGTTCATAACACCAACATTTAATGCACTTACAAGAATCATATAAAAGATTTTACCACTTTGTGACTGACATTTTAAAACTACACGTTCATTTTCTATAAAAAGATTTACCTTTTTTTTAAGTGATGGCACATTTACAGGATAAAATTTACCTGGGATATGTACTACTTTTAGAATTTTTGTATTTGTCGGCATATGGTATCTATGATAGTCCTTTGGAGAAAGGTAAAAATTGATAAACATTCCATTATCGATAAGTAATTTTTCCTCTTGGCTGAATTTATCACCCAAAAAATCTTCATATCTATACTCCATACCTTTAATCTGTAGTGCTGTATCTTTTAGTATATTCCCACATGCTGATATCCAAGAATCACATGGAGATATAAAATCATCTGCATCCAAGGAAAAATCTCTTTGTTTTTCCAGTTTCCGAGTAAAGAGTTTATTTAAAGATGCATATGAGCTAGCAAGATTAAACTCACTCATATTCAATCCCATCAAAGATATATATGTCTTATTTATTATTGTTTGAAGAAATGGTGAGAATTCTTTATTTGCAAATTTACCAAAAGTTTGCGAAATTACCGATGTGAGATGTCTTTTCATATAATATTTATCCTCTTTTTTTAAATAAGCTTACGCTTTGCGATTTCTTCAATAAGTACTGTTGCATAAGAGCCTTTTGGAAGTGTAAAGTTTAGCTCATATTGAGCTTCTTGGTTATTAAACCTACCTTCTACATCGCTTGGATATACCCATGCATATCTTCTTGTCCCATCTGCATTTATGTCGTCATCAAAATCTTTTTCTATATTTCGAGCCAATCCAGTAGCAGTCTTAGCTTTTTTACCGCACAATAATCCAGTTACACTTATGTCTTTTTTGTTAAACCTTTCAAAATCATGCTCACTTTGGTCAAACTCAAAAAGTCTTCCATAAGGATAATGTTCCATTATATCACCTTCTATAAGTTTAAAAGGGTGTTTTTGTATTTTCAGTTTTTTAATTTCAGTTTTTGGCAAATTTAACAAGTTTTCAAGTTCATCCACGCTAAAGCTTGAAACTAAAGAGTTTATTTCTAATCTTCTACTTAGCCATAAATTAAAAAGATGGCTTTGATATGCACTCACTAGAAGTTTTCTTACTTTAACATTTCTCTCTTTTTTCTCACCTTTAGCAATTTTCTCACCATCTATATGGTTATTTCCATCATTTCCAAAACGTTGGTATCCAAAGAAATTTGGCATACCATACTTAGCTATATTTTTTAAAGCTTCATCAATTTTTTTAGCATCTGTTGGATTTACTTTTTTAAGTCTTATATAGAATCTATTTGAACTTAAATGGCCTATACGAATCTTGTTATTATGATATTTTTTTGAAAGTATTTTAATGCTTTCATGCTCAAACTTTTCTAAACTTTCTTCATGCTTTTTATGTAAAGAGATATACTGTTTTGTCATTGCATGTTTATCTTTTAACCCAGCATAACCTATCTCTTTATTTTTAATACCCAAATACTTTGCGAGTATAGTTATCAACTCCAAGGTTGAAAGGTTTTTTTTCCTTATATGTAATATAAGATGCTCACCTTCACCGCTAAACTCATAAAGTGGTATCTCATCTACAACAAAATCTCGGGCACTTTGTTTAAAATGAAAATCTATACTTGCATGATTTAAAGAATAAAATCTATCCATTATTTTCCTAAAAATGATTTGCTTTACATTTAGATATGTACTTAACTCTTTTTGTCTGCGCAAAAATTGTTAATTTTGTTCTTGATAGTTTTGAGCGTCTAAGCATAGCTTTTTTTTGTCGTTTATCAAATGAAACTAACATCTCGTACTCTTCACCACTACACCCTATTCGCTTGTCTATTTTCTTATTAAACTCAATACCTGTTTTATTTATCTTTACTATTTTACCCAAATCAGAAAATAGACTATCTGAAATATCAAGTCCTGTATGTAAAAACCTTATATTATCAGAAATAAACTTACTTCTAAGATGTATATTCACAAACTTGGAATTTTTATTTATAGAACCGCCTCTTAAAAGCTTATTTAAATCTTTTTTACTTCTTCCTAGCTCGCCTGTATATGCAAATACATCATTTCTCCTAACACCTTTTCTAAAAAGTGGTTTGTTAGTTTTAGAAATAATCGTAACAGTGATATCTAATTTTGTGTTAGCAATTGTATCACCACCTATAATATCTATAGAATATTTTTTTGCAATATCTTCAAAACCTCTTACCAATTCAGACATCTGATATTTTGTTATTGTTTTTGGCATTGCTACACATAATAATGCATATAAAGGTTTTGCATTCATAGCTACTGCATCTGAGATATTTACCAACATAGCTTTTGAAGCTATCTGATAATAACTCATCCATTTTGTTTTAAAATGTACATTTTCAAAAAAAGCGTCTTTTGAATACACAAAACCATCTAGGAAAGCCCCGTCATCGCCTATACTAACACTTTTAAAACATGAGATAAAGTAGTCTTCTAAATTCAAATATTATTCTCTTAAATAATTAATAAGCACACCGATATATTAAGATATAATATATATGCTATAATGACGCAATTATAGCATTAATTGGAGAATTTTTTATGAAAATATCTATAAAAAGCGTATTTAAAAATATAACAGTATTTTTTGGTATATTTGCGTTAATTTCAGCTTCTGCTTTGTTATTTACTTTTGAACAGAACAATTCATTTATTAAAACAGATATACTTAACCAACAAAAACAAATTATTAAAGCATTAAAACAAATAAATAAAAATGACTTAGAACTCGCCTTAATACAATACAATGGCAAAAGTACAGAACTACAATACCAGGTTAGTAAACTTAAAGAACTTTATCAATATGACATAACAGGACACTATATTTTAAAAAATGCACAAGAATATAAAAATGATTTAGAAATACTTTCAAAACTTATAGATTTATTTAATTCTAAAGCATATACTTATTATAAATCAACAAAACAACTTGAAGCAGTTAAAAATGAATTTGACAAAGCTTATGTAGATTTAGAAAAACAGATAAACTCTATTACATTTAAAAATATAGACTATAACAAACAAAAACTTCAATTTATGATGAAAATGGCTTTAGTAAGCTTTCTTTTTGTTACGTTGACTTTATTTTGGTACTACTCTAGACTTAAAAAAATATACAATGATATTTCATATCTACAGGCACCTTCAAAGAGTAAAAGTGACTATCAAATAAATACATTAGAAGCAGATGCAATATCTATAAGAATGAAGAAAAAACCTGATGTAAAAGACAACCCTAGCAATATAGATCCTATTACAAAAATCAATAATAACAAAGGGCTAATTTCAGAATATTCCGAAAAGAAAGGTTTTAAAGAAAATAACTTTACATCTGTGACAGTTTTAGAGATAGACAATTTTTCAAAAACTAACAGAGCTTTTAATCAGGAATTTTCACAGGCAGCTCTTAAAAAAATTGCTTATACAATATCTTTATTTGAACAACCAACGGATGTTATTGCAAGGACTGACTATAATCAGTTTACTGTTATATTGTCTCGTGATACAAAAGAAAAAGCTTTCAAGGATATGGAAGCAATCCGTGAAGCAATTTCTGAATTAAAATTTGTAACTCAAACAAAAGTTCCTGTTCAAATAACCGTATGTGGCGGTTTTTTCATTAAACCGAATAATGTTGTGTTAAACAATGCACTAATTGAAGCAAAAAAGATTCTAAAATTCGCACAGGAAGGTGCTTCAAACAGAATTTCTCAAAAAAGAGACATGGAAAGTGTGAATATTTAACACACCCTCTATATAGCCTAAATGTCTCAAATAGTAACACTCTTTTACTTCGTTAATAGTTTATCTCGTTTTAACCTAGAACAAGACTAAATACGGTAAAATCACTTTATATTATTATTCTAATTTTTAAGGAAAGCTAATGAGTATTCCTATTTATACTTACGATGCAATTATTGTTGGTGCAGGTCTTGCAGGATGTGCAGCAGCTAGAGAATTGCAAAATGCGGGAAAAAAAGTTGCAGTTATTACAAAACTTCACCCTTTGAGAAGCCACTCCGGTGCAGCTCAAGGTGGTGTAAATGCAGCTTTTAGTGATGAAGATTCTGTTGAACTTCATGAATTTGACACTGTTAAAGGGGCTGATTATTTAGCTGATCAAGATGCAGTAGAATTTATGTGTAAAAATGCACCTGAAACTATCCGCTGGGCGGAAAGAATGGGTGCAGCTTTTAGTCGTAACAAAGACGGTAAAATTGCGCAACGCCCTTTTGGTGGGCAAAGTTCACCTCGTGCATGTTATGCAAAAGATAGAACAGGACTTACATTATTACAAACAATTTATGAACAAGCTCATCGTGTAGGTGTAAAATTTTGGGATGAATGGTATGCTGCTGACATCATTTATAAAGATGGAAAAGTATCTGGTGTTGTAGCATTTAATATACGTGATATGCAAATGGCTATTTTCAACTGTAAACAAGTAATGTTTG
>JAPHSI010000244.1 GCA_026193155.1 Sulfurimonadaceae bacterium
AGCTATAACGGGATCAAGATTAGCTACATCAATTTCTAAAACTTCAACATAAGATGCATTATCATCAGAGTAGTGAATTTTAGGTGTGCGTGCTAAATCTTTATCTGCTAAAAACTCTTTAGTTATATCATCATACGCGACTATACCGTTTTTTGCACCGGCTTCTATAGCCATATTACACATAGAAAATCTATCATCCATACTTAAGTGCTCGATTGTGCTACCGACAAACTCTAAAGTTTTATATAGTGCACCGTCAACTCCAATCATTCGGATAATTTCTAAGATGATATCTTTACCTGTAGTATATTTACCGGGCTTGCCACTTAATACAACTTTGATAGATTCAGGAACTTTAAACCAGTTTCCTCCTGTTATCATAGCAAATGCCAAGTCTGTTGAACCCATACCTGTTGAGAATGCACCTAATGCACCGTGTGTACAAGTATGAGAGTCTGCACCGATGATAACATCACCGGGAATAACAAGACCTTTCTCAGGTAAAAGAGCGTGTTCAATTCCCATATCTTTTTCATCAAAAAAGTTTTTAAGTTTATGTTTTTTAGCAAAATCACGGCTAATTCTTGCTTGATTTGCAGAAGCTATATCTTTTGCAGGTATGAAATGGTCAAGTACAATTGAAAATCCATCGGGATTTGCTAATTTTTCTGCACCATTATCTTCAAAAGCTTTTATCGAAATAGGAGTAGTAATATCGTTTCCGATAACCATGTCAATGTTTGAGCGGATTATTTCACCAGCATAAACTTTGCGTCCGACATGTTCGGAAAATATTTTTTCAGTTATAGTTTGACCCATAGTCAATTCCTTAATTTTAATATTATTAGATAACCATCTTTTTCTATACCTTATGGTATATACGAAAAAGATTTCAATGTCATAGAGCTAAAAAAAGCAAAGAAATTTGCTTTTTTATAACGCTCGTCTTGTTAACACTAGGTTTTCTTCAGCAGAAAGCTCATCGCACTAGAGCGATAGGACAGACTTATAAAATTTTCGAAATTATACCATTAAAGGTTTAAAATAATTTTTGCAAACTTGACTAATGTTATTTAAACCTCATATTTCAGGGCTTTTTTTGTAAATTCGCTTGAACAGAAAAAGATAGCTATAAAAATTGGATTTATTGACACAAAATCCTCTTCGATTTTATCAAAAATCTTAAAAGTAAATCCATCACCTTCGTCAGCTGATACGACAAATTCAATTGGTGATAAAGTTTTTACCATATTTAGTATCTTTTTAGCTTTTTTAGAGTTTTCCTCTTTTAAAATATTAAAGTTGTACCCCTCTGTACTTCTGCGAGAGTGTATAAGCTCTTCTAAAACATCAAGTTTATCCTTGAAGACAACTTTGTTCCACTCTATTTTTGCTTCTTTAGATTTTACTTGTTTCTCTGAAAGTATGAGCGCATTAGGCTTTTTTTCTTTTATGGATTCAATTAAACTGAGTAGAAAATTTACTCCACCTATATTTTGAGAAGCTTTTTTCATAAAAAGATGGATAAAAGCTTTTGTATCTTCGTCATGTTTGTTAAAATTACACATTATGTTTCCTAAGTTTTTAAAATATATAAATTAATCATTTATAGGGCATTTTACAAGCTTTAGGCATAAAACATTATAAAAGCAAGTTTAAACGATTTGGCAAATCAGTTTTGTTTAAGCATATCATAATGACAAAAGCATTATCATATCAAAATCAAAAAAGGACAAATTTAGTCTGAATTAAAATACTAAGGTAAAAAATGCAAGTTTATTTAGATAATAATGCTACTACAATGTGTGATCCATTGGTAGTAGAAGCAATGTTGCCGTTTTTCAGTGAGTTATATGGAAATCCCAATTCACTGCACAAATTTGGTACAGCTACACATCCGGCAATAAAAAAAGCCATTGATCAAGTTTATACTGCACTTAATGCAGGTGATAATGATGATATTATTTTTACATCATGTGCTACAGAGTCTAATAACTGGGTTTTAAAATCTATTTATCATGATTTAATACAGCACGGTGAAAAAAATCACATAATTACAACTGAAGTTGAACATCCTTCAGTTCTTGCAACATGTAGAGCTTTAGAAGATGATGGTGTTAAAGTAACGTACTTGCCTGTAAATGAAGACGGTATAGTGGAAGCACATACAGTTAAGAGTTTTATAACTGAGCGTACAGCATTAGTATCTATAATGTGGGCTTCAAATGAGACAGGTTCAATCTTCCCTATTAAAGAAATAAGTGAAGTTTGTCAGGAAAAAGGTGTGCTTTTTCACTCGGATGCAGTTCAGGCAATAGGTAAAATACCTGTAGACTTAACAGATGTGAAAGTTGATTTTGTATCTATGAGTGCACATAAGTTCCATGGTCCAAAAGGTGTTGGAGCTTTATATATTAGAAACTCACGTAAACTAAGCCCGCTTTTAAACGGTGGTGAACATATGGGTGGAAGAAGAAGCGGTACTTTAAACGTTCCATATATTGTAGGAATGGGTAAAGCAATAGAGCTTGCTACTACAAATATAGAGGAGAAAATGGCTTCTATATCTGCAAAAAGAGATAGACTCGAAGATGCTATTTTAGAACTTGATGATACTTTTGTTGTAGGAAAACGTGAAAACCGTACACCAAATACTATATTAATATCTATAAGAGGTGTAGAGGGTGAAGGTATGCTTTGGGATCTAAACAACGGTCAAATCGGTGCTTCAACAGGTTCTGCTTGTGCATCTGAAGATTTAGAAGCAAATACTGTAATGCTTGCAATCGGTGCTGATAACGAACTTGCCCATACAGGTATAAGACTCTCTCTTTCTCGTTTTACAACGGATGAAGAGGTTGATTATACGATTAACCATTTTAAAAATGCAGTAGCAAGACTTAGAGCAATATCAAGCTCATTTGCAAAACAACAACCGACAGAGGGTGGAGAAGTTAAAGAGTGTGAACTACACCATCATTAGCAAGCTAATGATGGCACCTGTTTATCAAATAGTCCGTAAAAGGAAGTAAATTCCTTTTACTTCGCTTGCGCCGCTGAGGCGACTAAAGAACGCACTAGTGCGTTGGGCTTCCTGCCGAAGGAAACTTAGCGTTAGCGTAGGTAGCGGAATTATTTCCGATACCGTGATAAATAAAATGGAGGAGGACCCTTCATTTTACAGAGTAAAATTAAGGAGACAAAATTATGGCAAAAGCAGATCTATTCGGTGAGTCACTTTGGGATGCATATTCTAACAAAGTAACGACACTAATGAATAACCCGCAACATCAGGGTGAAATTTTTCAAGAAGATGTAGATAAACGTGGAAATAAACTAATCGTTGCAGATTTCGGTGCAGAGAGCTGTGGTGATGCAGTTAGACTTTACTGGGAGGTTGATCCAAAGACAGATATGATTATAGATTCTAAATTTAAATCTTTCGGCTGTGGTACGGCTATAGCATCAAGTGATGTTATGACTGAGCTTTGTATCGGCAAGACTGTTCAAGAGGCTGTTAAGATTACAAATATAGATGTTGAGATGGCTCTTCGTGATGATCCTGATACTCCTGCTGTTCCACCGCAAAAGATGCATTGTTCTGTAATGGCGTATGATGTAATTAAAAAAGCGGCAGGTATGTATCTTGGAGTTGATAGCGAGAGTTTTGAAGAAGAAATTATAGTTTGTGAGTGTGCAAGGGTTTCTCTTCAAACAGTTCAAGAGGTTATCCGTCTAAATGATTTGACTACAGTTGAGCAGATTACCGACTACACAAAAGCGGGTGGTTTTTGTAAAAGCTGTATTAAACCTGGTGGACACGAAGCAAGAGAGTACTACCTTGTAGATATTTTAGCTGATGTTCGTCGTGAGATGGATGAAGAAAAAATGAAAGCAGCTGCAGATGCAGGAGCTGAGGGTGATTTTGAGACAATGACACTTGTTCAGCAGATAAAAGCTATCGATGCAGTTATTGATGAATCTGTTCGCCAATATCTTGTAATGGACGGTGGTAATATGGAAGTTATCGACATCAAAACAAATGATGAAAATATTGACGTATATATTCGTTACCTTGGTGCTTGTAACGGTTGTGCAAGTTCTACTACAGGTACACTTTACGCAATTGAATCAACTCTAAAAGAGAAACTAAGTAAAAAAGTAAGAGTACTTCCAATCTAGTTATGATTGATTATATAAATCTTGGTGCAACACTGTTTGTACCAAGTACCCATAAAAACCTCACCCCTATTTTAAAACAAGAAAAATATCCAAATTTAAAAAGTATAGTTATAGATGCAGAAGACGGTATAAATGACAATGAGCATCAAGATGCTAAAAAAAATATTCAAGATATAGTTCAAAATTATAAAAAAAATTCCCTTTTAGTTTTTATACGCCCAAGAGATACAAAAGACTTAAAAGAGTTTTTAACATACACAAATATAGATAAAATAGATGGTTTTATCCTTCCAAAATTTTCATTAGATAATGCAGACGCTTATTTAGAACTTCTAAGTAAGAGTAAACACTCATTTATGCCATCAATAGAAGGCAGTGAGCTTTTTGATACGGATGCATTAAGAAGATTAAGAGATAAACTTTTAAAGCATAAAGAACGCATTGTTTTAGTGCGTTTTGGTTTAGAGGATATGTTAAAGCAACTTGGCATGAAAAGGTCTTGTGAATATAGCATATTTGATTATGCAGTATGTGCATCTGTTCTTGGAAATTTTTTGGCTGCATTTAAAAGTGTAGGTTTTGGAGTTAGTGGAGGTGTATATCCATACTTTAATGATAAAGACGGATTTATAAAAGATGTCAAGCGTGATTTAAAAGAGGGGCTTTTTTCCAAAACCATAATCCATCCCTCACAAATAGATTTAGTTAATCAAGTATATAAAGTTAGCAAAAATGAATTAGATGAAGCTAAAAAGCTTTTAAAAAGCTCTGATGCTGTAATAAACTTAGATGGGAAAATGGGTGAAGTTAAAACCATGAGCCCTTACTCTAAAGAGATTATAAAAAGGGCTGAGGTTTACGGTATAAAAGAGCTATAAACTATAGCATCTCTGTAACACGACCCTGGACTATATAGATATCTTTTTTCTTTAATTCTTCAAGAGTTTGTATATCCATAGTACCCGTAGCAATTAAGGAGATGCCTACAGAATCGGTAATAAGTCTTAAGGCGGACAGACTTTGTTCACTTTGATTTAAATAATAATCTGCTTCACCTTTTATATAAGCAGGGCGTAAATCTTGTAAGTATCTATAATCATTGCTTTCACCGATAAATTCAAAAACTGCCATTTCAAAACCGTATTTGTGAAATAGTTCTTTGTACTGTGCAATAGTCTCTGATTCTTGAGATATAAGTTTATCAGGCATCTCAAATACTAGTTTAAAAGGTAGTTTTGAAGCATGAGATGCAAACAGTTTTTGCATGTGTAAGTATGTTTCTTTTGAATCCAAATAGTCATATGGAAGTCTAAGTGAACAAGTTGAATCTTTTAGTTTCATATCTGGTTGGATGAATATCATCTCAAGTATTTTATTATAGATGTCATGACCAAATCCTGCTTGATTTGCAGGTGCCATAAACTGACCAAAATAATATGTTTGATTATCAACGTTCATTGATATACTAAGGGCATTGTGTACATCTTTTTTGGATTTGGAATCAACTGCTTTATAAGATAAAAACTCAAATCCACTACGCTCAATAGCTTTGTTAATAATTTCACGCCATGCATCTTTACCCATAACTTCAATTGCATCTTCAGCATGGTCAAGATGGATTCTTGTATCGTTGAATTTTGCTTGTGCTAATGCATTATCGGATAAAGATAAAAGTTGAGCGATACTTTGAGTATAATTGTACTCATATAAACCTATTGATATATATGTTTCATCAGTATTTAAACCCTTGTTTTCCATAGCTTCGCTGACAGAATCACGAATAGCTTGAGCCAAGTCTGTACCATCCTCGTCATTACAATCAGGCAATAAAATAGAAAATTCTGTACCGTTCATACGAGCAACTATTGAATTGAAGTAGTTACTCGCAAATGATTTAAATATTTCAGCTGACTCAGAAAAGAGTGAGTCTACATCTCTATGACCAATTTTTTCATTTGCCTCTATTACACCTGAAAATGCTATCATCATATGGATTCCGCCCTTTGATGAGGCATCTATTTTTAAATATTCAGGTAGTTTATCTATAAGATATTTTCTATTTTTAAGTTTTGTATCTGGGTCTATATATTCTAGTTCTTTTTGACGTTTAAGCTCTTCGTTACCTTTGTCAAACATCACTTTTACTTTTTGAACCATAGTGTTCATCCCGACCACTACATCTTTAAACTCTTTTGTATTTGGTATGTATGTCTGAGTAATAAACTCATTTCTTGCTACAGCTTCAGCTTGAAATTGTACTTGTTTTAGAGGTTTTAAAACTGTATGAATTAATAGATTTAAAACAACTAAGCCTATTATAGTTAGAATAATAAAAGAGATAATAAGATTTTTTAAGATTGAATATAGTTGTCCATAAGCATATGATATATCGCTTTGAACATTTAAAATACCTATTGGGCTCCAACCGGCAGACACATTTGCACTTGCGATTGGTGCTTTTATGTTTACAAGGTTTACAAACCAACTTGGAGTATTTATATTTTGAATATCTGATTTTCTACTAAAAAGCGTCTTACCCTCTATATCCTCTAAAGATATAAACTGGTAATTTCCACTGTCAAAGTTAGCATTTATCATCGTCGACATCATGGTGATGTCGCCATTTGCACTTCCAAGAGACAGACTTAAAGAACTTGCAGTGTTTTTTGCATCTTCAAACAATCTTTTTTGCACACTATCATTTGCACTTTGAAAATTTAGAACTAATACGGTTGATAGAATAATGATCAAGAAAATTGAGAGCATTATTGCAATTTGTTTGAAGAGTGTCATAGATTAAAGCCTCTTAGATTTTTATTATAATGCAATCATTTTATCAATAAAATGCTTAATAGTGTTTGATAATTAGTGTTTATTAAAAATTGCAATACCGTTTATAGCAACATTTTCATCTACACACATTGTAAAACCAAGTAAACAAGGCATTTCTATCTCATAGTCTTCAAAATTTATATTAGCTTTTGCATCTATATTTAGAGTTGCATCATTTTGAGTTATTAGGGCATTAAATTCTTGTTCTTTTTTGACACCGTGAAAATCAAGTTCACCTTTTAAAATATATGTATCTTTAGTTTTTGTAGCTTCTACACTTGTAATAGTATATGTACTTGTTTTAAATTTTTCGCTTTGAAGAGTTTCATGCATATTCTCATCTCTGTCTGCATTTTCACTTTTAAAGAAAGCCATCTCTACACTTATGCTGCCTCGTATAGATGTGAGTTCATCTCCATCAATTGATAATTGTGCTGAGAGTTGGTTACTTTTTGGATCGATTTTAGAATCTCCTAGCACGCCTGTTAGTCCAGATATCGAACCACTTTGCAATGTAAGCTCACCAGCGATTAAAGATAACCCCAATACTATGGATAAAAATAAGAACTTCATTTTCTTTCCTTTAAATAAGATTTTATTATTATAGCACTAATGTAGTAACTTTGATAATGCGAGTGCTAATCCTGTCCCGGATGCTATCCAACCAACAAAAACCATAACAAATGAAAGCTCTTTTAGACTTGTAAGTTTGGTAAGAGAGGTAAATACAATTACATTATAATAAGAGATTACAAAAGGATAGACAATTGCCAAAGCAAAAGGAAGTTCAAGGTATGATAGGCTATAACTAATTACAAAGAGTGTAAAAATAATAATATGTTGTTTATTCTCTTTTATATTTATAAAATATGCAGATATTAAACCAAGTAGATGAAAAGATATGATTATATATGTATATGTGTCCCAAATATTTATTCTAGGATGTCTTGAGAGGGTTTCAAAAAGGTTTGAGTCAAGTAATATCCATAATACCAGAGGAATAAAAGTTATAACTTTATAGTGAGTTTCTTTTGTCTTTTCAACTATAAAATCTCTTAAAGTAAGAGCAGATAATAAAACTATAGTCGAAAATAATATTGCTATATATACTCTCTCATCAGCTGCTGAGGTAAAGTTATATGTACCTACCGTGTATGCTATCGCTAATGCAAAAAAAAGAGAGAGTTGCTGATGTTGCTTAAACAAGTAGATGCCAAGCGGTGCCATCATACCTATAGCAAGTCCCAGTATAAATAATTCAATAGAATTATATGAAGGGTATAAAAACGACATTATAAACTGTATGCTTAAAGCTGTAATTATCTTATGAATAGGGTTATTAAATCTTCCCCAATTAAATCCTGCTAAAAGTGTACCGCTGACTCCACCCACAAAAATAGGAAATAATTTAAAAAGATCAGAATTAAAATGCTCAGTTATTCCTGTTTGAACAATCAAAAGATAAAAACTTAGCTCAAACCCGAGAAGTAATGTAAGGGCTACGGAATTTATCATCTTTGTTTAATCCATAAAAGATATATGAGCGCATAAGAAATATCGTAAAAACCTACAAGAAGTGCCAAGGCATCAAGACTAGATACATAATAAAGAGAGAAAAATATTGTTCCGGTTATTATACGCGCGTAAGAAGTCATTTCAGCCAAAAAGGAAGAATGTTTATTTACGCCAATAAGATGCAATAAACCTACAAAACCCATAAATCCAAAGACTAAATAATAATGAGGTGTAAAGTGAAACCCTAAAAATTCAAAAAGCTGCGGTGCAAAAAGAATAAGTATAATCGCTCCAAGACCATCGGAAGCAAATCCGTTTAAATGATAAAGTTCTAAAAGCTTTGGTTTTTTGATACAGAGTGCTTTGTATAAATAGTACAAAATAACCCCGAGTGCCAAAAGTCCGCCTAAAAGCCTCAGCCACCAAAAAATCTCTATGTTTGCATCTAAAAAACCGGCTTGAACAAAACCTGAAATAGTAAGTGGAAAAAAGATTAAAGCTATAACATAACTCCAAGCATGGATAAGTTTCTTCGGCAGTTTATAAAAATAACTAAGAATACTTAGAGACATAAAAAATATACCAAGTCCTATTGCCAC
>JAPHSI010000128.1 GCA_026193155.1 Sulfurimonadaceae bacterium
GCAAAGAATGAAAAAGAAAACTGTATAACTTGTCATATGCCTAAAATCGAAGGTAGTGCTACAACGGTTAGAATTAGCCAAAAACATAGTTTTCACGGTTTCTCAGGAGCTAGAAAAAATTCTAAAATGTTGGCAAAATATGTAGATATAGACTTTGTTAAAAATTCTAAAGGGTTTAAAATTACCGTAGAAAACAAAGCTCCTCACAATTTGCTTACCCATCCATTACGTGTCGTGAAGTTAAAAACAAATATTTTTAGAGACTATAAAAAGATTGAGCTTAAAACTCATACTTTCGTAAAAGTTATAGGAACCGATTCTAAACCTACAATGCCTTGGTTGGCTACAGAAGTTGTAAAAGACACTATGATTAAAGCAAAAGAAAAACGTGTAATTGATTTTGAAGAGAATTTAAAAAGCGGAGACAAAATAGAAGTTATTTTAGGTTTTTATGTCGTTAATCCAAAAGCACTTAAAAAGCTAAACCTTGAAGGTGATAAAGAACTCTCAGAGTTTAAAATTTTAAAATCGCAAAACTTTAGTGTAGAATAAATCTACACTAAAAACTATTTAAGCTTCTTAACAGCTTTTTTAGCTGCCTTCTTAGCAACTTTTTTAGTCGTCGGCTTTTTCTTTAAAACCTTTTTAGTCGCTTTTTTAGCGACTGCTTTTACATTTTTCTTTTTTACTACTTTTTTAGCGGCAGCTTTTACAACTTTTTTAACAGCTTTTTTCTTTAAAACCTTTTTTGCAACAGGTTTTTTAGCTACTTTTTTTGTAGCTTTTTTCTTTAGAACTTTTGCCATTGATAACTCCTTAGGATTTTTATTTATCAGATTAGTAATAAACTTATAAACAGTATATATTTTTTATTTTTTAATGTCAAATTTGGTTACAATTTGGTGACAGTATGGTTACAAAGTTTTGTTTAATATTTATCTCATAAAAGCTATAAGTGAAGCCGTGACCGCAACATTTAGTGATTCTACACCTCTTTGCATAGGTATAGAGATGCTATCTGTACAAAGTTCATTAACCTCTTTGCTTACACCTTCACTCTCATTTCCTAAAACAAATATACTTTTTTCACCAAGCTTTATATCGTAGATGCTGTTTTTTGCATGTGAGCTTAATGTATATATATCTGCATCTGTGTTTTTAAAAATTTCTTCTAAAGAGTTACAGTAAAAAATTGGAAGTTTAAAAAGTGTACCTGCACTTGCTTTCATAACAAGTGGTGATATTTTTGCACTGGATTTTTTTGGAAGTATTATCCCGTCTACATATCCGGCGGCACATGAACGTATTATCATCCCTAAGTTTTGCGGGTTTTGAATTCCATCAAGTGCTATAAGTTTGTAGCTTTTCATATCTTTTATCTCATCAGCACTCTTATAAGTTCTTGCCACAACATCTATAGCTACACCCTGGTCTTGTTTTGAGTTTTTGGAGATGCGTGAGAGTGTTTTTTTATCATGCATCATAATCTCAATTTTTCTTGTTTTAGCAAGTGCATTTATTTTTTTAATTGCACCATCTATTTGATTTGATTGGGACATATGAAGTTTATGAATCTCTACATTCATGTCTTCTAAAACTTCAACAACCACATTTCTACCATATAGTGTTATAACGCTGTCAAAAAACTTTTTTTTATCTTGATATTCTTGAGAATCTTTCACTTATTTACACCTATGCCTAAAATATTTTCTATACCTGCTTTATCAATGTCTTGGTTAAGATGTATAGCTGCTGAGTTATATATACTAGATTTTGAACTTTTTGATCTCTCTTTTAAAACTAATGCATTACTACCTACACTCTTGTCTGCATCGGTAACTTTGATATTAAGTTTTATAGTTATTATCTTTTGTCCTGAAGATATGTTGTCCGTTGTTTGTAATTGAATTTTTACAGAGTCTGGTTTTTGATTATTTGTGACATTAAAGCCATTGTCTATAAGCTGTTGTTTTATAACTTGAATAAAATCTTTTGAGTTATTATTTCCACTTACAAAAAACCTTAGAGAGTTTGCTTCTGAATAATAGTTTTCTTTTACATCAGATACAAAGTTAAAATATTTGTTTTTATCAAAATTTTTGTCTAACTCATAAGCTACTAAAGAATTGGATAACAGTCTTTCACATTCTTTATTCATCAGTTTTTTTGTATTGTATCTGCTGATAGCATCTGAGTCAGCAGATTCTTCGAGCTCAGATTCTATATGTTTTTTTGCTTGTTTGATATCTTGATTTAAAGAGTTAAAAAACTTTTTATTATCTACTTTTAATAAAATGGCATATTCTCTAAATGAAATTCTATGTGATTTTTCAACCTGATAGTTTGTTACTCTTATTTTTGCAACATCAGCTTTTATGTCGCTCGTACTTATACTTTTTGAGTAGTAACCGTCTACTATCTGTTTATTTGTAAAACTAGATTCTACTTTTACACCAAGTTTTGATATTACATCATTTAGTGCATTTTTTAGTGCATTATCTCTTGTCTTATCTATACCAATCCCATATGTAAATTCAGTAGTGTCTTTTGGCGGGTTTTTTATCCACTTTGGAGTCTCAACTTTTTTTGGAGGAAGTGGCTTAGCAGAGCCACAACCACTGAATGTAGATAATACAAAAGTAAAAGCTAGAAGTATAGACAGAGTTTTATTTTGCATCTATCTGCCTTATAGCCTCATCTCTTTTAGAAATTAAATCATCAATTCTAATTAGAGCGTTGTTTAGTTCTTCAATAGGTTCTGTACTAATCTCATCAGCCAAAGAGTACATATTTTTAGCTTCATCAAATTTTCCTCTTGCTTCTTTAACTACACCAAGGTCATACGCTATTACATAACTTCTGCCGTCAAACTCATCAAGAAGTACATTTAGTATTTCCTCAGCCTTATCCATTCTGTTTGCTTCAATATATTTTAGAGCATTTTCAAGCTTTTTTTCTTGTTTGGAACTTGCATCAAACTCTATCTCATCCAATAATTCTACTTTAAAATATATATACTTAGGAGTTAAATTACCTACAAACTCGTTTGCTATACTTGCTGATAAACTCTCTATAGCTTCGTTTGTACTTAGTACACGCCTAAAGGTCCTACATGAATCTGCCTGATAACTTTTTCTAAACGAATTTCCATATATTACAGATGCACTCTCAACGCCTACTATATTTATGTTCGCAGCTACTGTAGCCTCTGTGGTATTACATCTAACTATATAGTACTCATACTTTACACACTCTTTTGCTTTTTTATCATACTTTTTACAACGTTTTCTTTTCTCTTTGTAAGAGCCGCTTTTTCCAGATGCTGTTGTGACTTCACCATTTATAATAGCTTGCGCGCCTACAATTTTTCCAACTCTTGTAGTTGTTTTTTCATCCATTAGCTCAGATGATTGAAGCTTTTGCTCTTTTAAAACTTTGTCAATATCTTTTCTGCTTACAACTTTAAAATATTTTTTTCTATCTAGTTTATGGGATGCTATCTTGGATTCTATTTTTCCGGATAATCCAACTTTGTCTGATTTAAATTTACTAACTGCTACTGTTTTATTATTTGCCATTTCTCCGACTTTTGCAGGAGCTAAAGCTCTAATCTGAACTTTTTGAGCACATCCACTCATAAATAAAACAACCAATCCTATCAAGAAAAATTTAATCATATTCATACATTCACCTTTTGTATTGTATTTTATTGCGTAATATTATATACTATCTCAGTTTTGTTTTTAATAGTCTTAATCTCATGGATACTTAAACCATTAATCTCTAGTTTTTTAAAATCATCTATATTTTGTATATTTGCATTTGCAATAGCCTTTAAAACTAATCCTCTATACGCTTTCGCCCAATGACTTACAACCTTTCCTTCTTTTAAAAATTTTAGAGTTGTATATTCTTTATTTGGCTTATAAAATTTGTCGTAATACCCTGCACGTAAGTCAAGTATGTCATCACTTGTTAGAAGTAAATCCAGCTGATATGAAAATCTATCTTTGTAAAATTTATCAGGAACAATATCACCTATATTGTTTCCTTGTTTAACTTTGTAGTTTGCAATTTTATCCCCTGCATAGATTGGACCATATAGATTTGAAAATATAATAGTATTTTGTTTGATATAGTTTTTGGCATTATCATTGAGTTCTTGATATTTTAAGTAATCATATGCAACCCCTTGGTAACGCTCAATTGCATCCATTAAAGGTGAGTTAAATATATCTACTATGTAAGGTTTACAGTCAGAAAACTTTTTAAATCCAAAAAGATTTTTTAATGCATCTTCATCTTTTGAATTTACAATTTCATTATAAGTTTTAAGTATCTCATCCCTCGCATTTGAAGCTCCTAGCAGGTTTTGAGGTTTTTCATCTCCGCCGCTTTTTTTGCCTTCGGATGGAGAAAATAGTATTTTTAACATTTTGTTTTACCTTTTATGTTGTTTTATTAACAAAATTAATTTTAAATGATATAATGGAGTAAATTAAACTTGGGAGTATAGTATGAAAAAGATGATTTTAACTTTAATCTTTATACTTACTACATCATTAAATGCTTCTGCAATTGTAGGTAGTGTATCTAAAGTAGTCGGAAGTGTAAAAGTAAAAAATGAAGGTTCTTTTAAAAAGTCAAAAGTTAAAGAAAAACAGAAAGTAAGAGAAGGTGATTTAATTACAACTTCTAAAAAAGGTAGAGTTGTTATAAAGTTAGTAGACGGTTCAGATGTTGTTTTGGATAAAAGCTCATCTATACACTTTAGTAAAAATAATTCACTCGAGCAAAAAGGTGGGAAGATTTTTTATAAAATAAGTTCACGTGACGCTAAAAACTCTCTTAAAATTAAAACTCCGTTTGCTATTATAGGTATTAAAGGTACAACTTTTACTATTAATGCGGATAATGATAACGCTTCTGTCGCTTTAAAAGAAGGACGAATAGGTGTAACGAGTATTGAAGAAGAGTTTGCATTATATAGAAAAGAAGTATTAGCTAAATATAATGAGTATGTTACAGAGCAAATGAAAGGCTTTGAAAAGTTTAAAGGTGTTGACAAACCTGAACCTGAAATAACAAAAGAGTTTGATCTTGAAGCAGGTAATGTAATCTCATTCTCAAAAAATGTTGTAGAAGAGAGTGCTTGGGATGATAAAGATGACGCAGAATTCGATATATATGAAAAGATGCTTGATTCTGATTTTAAAGAAAGTAAAGATACTGAGGATTCAGAATTTGGAGAGTTTGATTCAAAATTAAATTCTGATGAAAAAGCAAATAAGAAAAGAGCGATAGACGCAATGCGTAAAAATATGGATTTCTAAAATCATGAAAAATAAGCTTATATATTTAGCTGTATTATTCCCAATTCTTGTAATTGTGGTTTTATTACAAATATATAAGGTTGAACCGTTAGAAAGTTTTTCCCTTAGGTTTAATGATATAAACTTTGACTTACAAAAAAAAGAGATATCTCAAAATGTTGTCTTTTTAGCTATAGATGAACCAAGTGTTAATAAATATGGACGTTGGCCATGGAATAGAGAAATCTTAGCTGCAGGTATGGATAATCTTAAAGAAGCAGATGTAGTTCTGATGGATATGATTTTCTCAGAGCCGACAACTGAGCAACAAGACTCTATTCTTTCGCAATCCATTAGCTCTTTAAACAACAGTGTATGTGGTTTTTTCTTACGACATAATGCTACTCAAGATATTGGTGATGATGAGTTGGAGATACTTACCGACTCATCACTGGATATGTTGCAGGCACAGATTGCTGAATATCAAAATCCGAGATTTGTACCGGCTCCGTATGCAGAGATGAATATATATCCTATTTTAGAAGCATGTACGCTAAGTGGAAGTTTCTCAACTTTAGCAGAAACTGACCATCTTCTTCGCTCTTACCCGATTGCGGTGTATTTTAAAAACTTACTATATCCCTCTTTAGGTATTCAAGGACTCAGAATAAAGCTCAACAAAGATATTCATAGATATGCAAAAGATAAAGTAGAGATTGCAGATAAAATCATTGGATTAGATGAAAAAGGTTTTGTGAGATTAAATTATTATAACTTAGAGCAGTATGATGTTATTTCTTTTTTAGATGTGCTTGAGCAAAAGATTAAACCGGAATATTTTAAAGGTAAAATTGTAATACTCGGTATTACAGATGTAGGGGCGGGAGATGTTGTAACTACACCTATAGGTTCAATTCCAGGACCACTTCTTCATTACACGTTTATATCTAATCTTTTACAAGACCATATAATAGTTGAACCAAAAAATATTACACCTGTTTTAATATTTTTTATGGTTTTAATTCCTTTTATACTATTGCTTATTTTTAAAAGTATTACTACACGTGTAAGTGTGAATTTTATATTTTATGCTTTTGTATATATCATCGTAAAATATCTATTCGTATAAGAAATGATATATATAGATATGTTTTTTCCTTTAATCGCACTATTAATTAGTGTTGCTGCTGTAGAATCTATAGCGTTTAACATACAAGAGAAAAGTTCAAAGTTTTTAACAGATACTTTCTCGTCATATCTATCAGGTGATTTATTAAAACAGTTAATAGAACATCCGGATTCTTTAAAGCTAGGTGGAGAGAAAAAAGAGCTATCAATTCTTTTTAGTGATATCAGGGGTTTTACTACACTATCAGAATCTATGGAGCCTGAAGAGTTGATTGAAGTTCTTAACAGATACTTTACTCCTATGACACAGTCAGTTCTTGAAAATGGAGGGATGCTTGATAAGTATATAGGGGATGCAGTAATGGCATTTTATAATGCACCTGTAGATGTAAAGAATCATGCTGAAGCATCATGCCTGAGTGCTTTATCTATGATAGAGCGTTTAAATGAGCTAAATACTCAGCTTTTAAAAGAGGGTTATAAACCTATAAGGATAGGTATAGGTATAAATACGGCGGAAGTAATTGTAGGAAATATAGGCTCAGATGCGAAAAAGGACTATACAGTAATTGGTGATGGTGTTAATCTTGCTTCAAGAGTTGAAGGCTTAACTAAAAACTATAGTGTTGAAATATTGATTACAGAGTTTACTGTAGCACAACTTGGAAAAGGTTTTTTATATAGAGAGATTGAACCTGTAAAAGTAAAAGGTAAAGATGAAGCAGTACTTTTATATGAGTTAATGAAGATGAATGAAACAAATATAGATAAAAAGGTTTTATATGACGAAGCACTTACTGTATATAAAAAAGAAAATTTTGAAAAAGCAGAAAAACTTTTTATGAGGTTAATTAATGAGTTTGATGATGATGTATCAAACTATTTTTTAAAGCAAGTAGAGGAAAAACATCCTTGGGGTGTACACAAAATGACAACAAAATAGGAAAGAGGCAAATCATGAGACATGCCAGAGCTTTAGACGCAACAGAAATTTTAGAGTTAATATTTATATACTTAACAGAAGTTACTTCTTTACGTGATTATGATGAAATTATTATGGTACTTGCAAATATGGGAAGAGCTTTAACATCTTCTGATAGGTGTACTGTTTGGGTTGTAGGTGATGATGAAAAAACAATATGGACAAAAGTAGCTCACGGTATGGATGCTATAACCCTTCCTGTAGATTCTGGAATTGTTGGACATTCTATAACTACCGGAGAAAAAATAATCATTGATGATGTATATGAAGATCCTCGTTTTAATGCAGATATAGATAAAAAGACAGGTTATCGCACTAAAAGTATGATGGTTATTCCTATGTTTGATAAAGAGGATGACATTATAGGTGCATTTCAAGTGATAAACCATAAAGGTGAAAAGGGAGTTTTCGACAAACGTGATATGGAGAGGTTAATGTTGGCTTCAACGTACGCAGCTGAAACTTTGGTCTCTGCAAAACTAACTGAAGAGATAGAAGACACCCAACGTGAAGTTGTATTTACTATGGGTGCTATAGGTGAATCAAGAAGTAAAGAAACGGGAAACCATGTTAAAAGGGTGGCAGAATATTCAAAGATTTTAGCACTGGCTTATGGTCTAGATGAATCTGAAGCTGAACTTTTGAAACAAGCATCCCCTATGCACGATATTGGTAAGATTGCTATCCCGGATGCAATACTTAAAAAACCCGGTCGTTTTAATGCCGAAGAGCGTGAAATTATGGACACCCATGCTGAGCTTGGATATAACATGGTTAAAAATTCTGAAAGACCACTATTAAAAGCAGCATCTATTGTTGCATATGAACACCATGAAAAATGGGATGGTTCAGGTTATCCAAGAGGATTAAAAGGTGAGGATATACATATATACGGAAGAATAACAGCTTTAGCAGATGTTTTCGATGCATTAGGTAGTGATAGGGTTTATAAAAAAGCATGGGATGATGAAAGAATTTTCAAGTTATTTCATGAAGAGAGTGAAAAACATTTTGATCCTAAGCTCATAAAGTTGTTTTTTGAAAATATAGATTCTATCTTAGGTGTTAGAGAAAAATTTAAAGATATGTACAAAGAAGAGGTTGAAGTAAAAGAAGAGTTAGATAAGCAGATTCAAATACTTGGGGCATATGGAACAAAAGCTCCGGGTTTTGGCACAAGCTCTTTTCATCTTAACCGCTCAAACGTCATAGATGCAGGGAATTTGTTAAGGCCTTTAAAAGATGACAGTATATATATAGAAAATATTTGGTTAACACATTCACACTTGGATCATATAAGTGATATCGCCTATATATTAGATAATTACTTTTCAGAAAGAACGAAAACATTAAATATTATTGGATTACCTGAAACACTAAACGTATTAAAAGAACATTTTTTAAATAATAATATATGGCCTGACTTTTCTAAAATAAGATTAGTGCATTCAGACAAGATGGCTATAAAATATACAGAAATTGAGCTTGGCAAAATTTATGAAATTGGGGAAAATGAATACTTAGAAGCATTCCCTACAGATCATACTGTTCCATCATGTGGTTATATTTTCACAAAAGATAGTACAAGTGTTCTAATTACAGCAGATACTTTGGATATGACAAATGTGTATGAGCTTGTTAATAAAAGAGATGATATTAAATCTGTAGTTTTTGAATGTTCATTTCCATCATCCATGGAACACTTGGCAATAAGTTCTAAACATTTAACACCAAAACTATTATTTGAGTCAATGAAAAGTTTAAAACGTGATGATTTAAACATATATATAAATCATATAAAACCGGCATTTATTAATACAATAGCAAAGGAAATAAGAGATTTGAGTATTGATTTTAAGCCTAAAATACTTAAAGATGAAGATTTTATAAAATTTTAACAAAAAACTCTTGACATTGAAAATATTTTCGACTATAATTCTGGCTCAATTTCGTTGCTGCCATAGCTCAGTTGGCTAGAGCAGCTGATTTGTAATCAGCAGGCCCGGGGTTCAAATCCTCGTGGCAGCACCATTGAAATAGAAATATTAGAAACAGTGTTAGACCAGATAAAGATGGTGAGATAGTCAAGTGGCCAACGACGGCAGACTGTAAATCTGCTCCCTATGGGTTCAGAGGTTCGACTCCTCTTCTCACCACCACTTTTCTATAACTAATGCGGGTGTAACTCAGTGGCTAGAGTTCCTGCCTTCCAAGCAGGCTGTCGAGGGTTCGAATCCCTTCACCCGCTCCATAATGTTATAGAAACTCTGGAAGCTGAAGTACAATTTTCATTAATTAACTTCACATATATAAAAATCTATACTATATAATATAGATAATTATTATAGCTTACTATCTAACTCAAGATTTGATATTCAACAGAATAAATTTATAGAAAATAAAAAATTATGCAATTATTGCTTTTAGCTCTCGTGGCTCAGGGGTAGAGCACTTCCTTGGTAAGGAAGAGGCCATGGGTTCAATTCCCATCGTGAGCACCAGTAGATGAAATAAAAGTTAAATTTAAGCAATAATTGAATAATTTTTGGGTATAATTCCATTTCTATTCACAAATTAAGTCGGAGGACACTATGGCAAAAGAAAAGTTTGAGCGTAATAAACCGCATGTAAACATTGGTACTATTGGTCACGTTGACCACGGTAAAACAACATTAACAGCAGCAATTACTGCAGTACTTGCGGTAAGCAACGGTGCAAAACTTATGGATTATGATGCAATCGATAACGCACCTGAAGAAAGAGAGCGTGGTATTACTATCGCTACTTCACACGTTGAGTATGAGACTGATTCTCGTCACTATGCACACGTTGACTGTCCAGGTCACGCGGATTATGTTAAAAACATGATTACTGGTGCTGCTCAAATGGATGGTGCAATTTTAGTTGTATCTGCAGCGGATGGCCCAATGCCACAAACACGTGAGCACATTCTTCTATCTAAGCAAGTTGGTGTACCTTACATCGTTGTATTCATGAACAAAGAAGATATGGTTGATGATGAAGAGTTAATGGAATTAGTTGAGATGGAAATTCGTGAACTTCTTGATCAATACGATTTCCCGGGTGACGATACTCCAATCGTGGCTGGTTCTGCACTTCAAGCACTTGAAGAAGCTAAAACTGGTACTCTTGGTGAGTGGTCAGAAAAAATTCAAAAACTTATGGCTGAAGTAGATGCTTACATCCCTGAGCCAGAGCGTCAAACTGATAAAGATTTCTTAATGCCAGTTGAAGATGTATTCTCAATTTCTGGACGTGGTACAGTTGTTACTGGTCGTATTGAGCGTGGTACAATCAAAGTTGGTGAAGAAGTTGAAATCGTTGGTATCCGTGATACTCAAAAAACTACTGTTACTGGTGTTGAAATGTTCCGTAAAGAAATGGATCAAGGTGAAGCTGGTGATAACTGTGGTATCCTTGTTCGTGGTATCGGTAAAGATGATGTTGAACGTGGTCAAGTACTTTGTAAGCCAGGTTCAATCACTCCTCACACTAAATTTACTGCAGAAATCTATGTACTAAGTAAAGATGAGGGTGGTCGTCATACTCCTTTCTTTAATGGTTACCGTCCACAGTTCTACGTTCGTACAACTGACGTAACTGGTGCTATCACTTTACCAGAAGGTACTGAAATGGTTATGCCAGGTGATAACGTAAGCATTACTGCTGAGTTAATTCACCCAATTGCAATGGAAAAAGGTACTAACTTCGCTATCCGTGAGGGTGGTAGAACTGTTGGTGCTGGTGTTGTTGCAGAGATTCTTGCGTAATTCAGGTTTTCCTGAATTACCAAAATCCCTTATACTAAGGTAACAAAATGAGAGAAAATATTCACTTAGGTTGTGAGAAATGTACTCGTCGTAATTATCACACAACAAAAAATAAAAAGACTCACACTGAAAAGTTTTCTGTAAAGAAATATTGTAAATGGTGTAAAGAGCATACAAATCATAAAGAGATGAAACTGTAATAAGTTTTACCTCTTTTATATAGGCGCATAGCTCCAATGGTAGAGCACCGGATTCCAAATCCGGGTGTTGGGGGTTCGAGTCCCTCTGCGCCTGCCATAGATTTATTATTAGTAAAACTGTTCAGTTTTATTTATAATAAATGCACATTATTAGGAAAGTTATTTATGAATTTAAGTACACATTTTAAAAACGCAAAATTAGAGCTAGCTAAGGTAATCTTTCCTACAAAAGGTCAGGTTAAACAAGCTTATATCTCAGTTGTAATTGTTGTTGCAGTTATCTCTGCATTTTTAGCTTTAGTTGATTTAATGATGTCTTCAGTAATGTCAACTATATTAGGATAAGGAGAGTCTCATGGCACACCAATGGTATTCTATTCAGACTTATGGAAGTGAGAGAGCTGTTCGTGATGCTATCTTTATTATGATTGAAGAGATGGGTCTTCAAGAAGCAATTACAGATGTTATTGTTCCAACTGAAGATGTAATTGATGTAAAAGATGGTAAAAAAAGAGTTAGTGAGCGTTCACTTTATTCTGGATATGTATTTGCAAGAATTGATTTAAATACAGAGATTCAACATATGATTCAAAACATACCGAAAGTTTCTGGTTTTATTGGTGAAGGAAATCGTCCTACTCCATTAAGCGAGCATGACATTAACACTATTTTAGATAGAGTTAATAACCGTGCTGCACCAAAACCAAAAGTATTTTTTGAGCCTGGTGAAATGGTTCGTATTAATGAGGGTCCATTTGCTAACTTTACGGCAACTGTGGATGAGTATGATTTAGAGCATGGTACTCTAAAACTAAATGTTTCAATTTTTGGTAGAGCTACACCGGTAGATATATCTTACACTCAAGTTGAAAAAGTAATTTAATTTAAAACAAGGAAAAACTATGGCAAAGAAAATAGATGGTTACATCAAACTACAAATCGATGCTGGTAAAGCTAATCCAGCTCCACCAGTAGGTCCAGCTTTAGGTCAACGTGGTGTTAACATCATGGAGTTCACTAAAGCATTTAATGAAAAAACAAAAGATATGATGGGATTTAAAGTTCCAACAATTATTACTGTTTATTCAGATAGAAGCTTTACTTTTATTACTAAACAACCACCTGCATCTGCATTAATCATGAAAGCAGCTGGACTTAAAAAAGGTACAGACAATCCACTTAAAAATAAAGTTGGTAAATTAACAAAAGCTCAGTTAATGGAAATTGTTGAGCAAAAAATTGTTGACTTAAATACTGATGATAAAGAGATGGCTGCTAATACATTAGCTGGTACTGCTCGTTCAATGGGTGTTGATATAGTAGACTAGTCTTTATGACTAAATCGTTAACCACAGCGATAAATAATTGTGGAAGAATTTAATTGGAGATTTGAAAATGAGTAAAAGATATAAACAATTACAAGAAAAAATTGATAATACAAAATCTTATAGTGTTGCTGAAGCTACAGCTACTATAAAAGAATTAAAAAGTGCAAAATTTGATGAAACAGTTGAAGTTGCATTAAACTTAAACGTTGACCCTCGTCACGCTGACCAAATGGTTCGTGGTGCTATCGTATTACCACACGGTACTGGTAAAACTGTACGTGTTGCTGTATTTGCTAAAGGTGCTAAAGCTGATGAAGCTAAAGCTGCTGGAGCTGATATAGTCGGTACTGATGATTTAGTTGCACAAGTAAAAGAGGGTATATTTAACTTTGATGTTGTTGTTGC
>JAPHSI010000008.1 GCA_026193155.1 Sulfurimonadaceae bacterium
AAGCCATTTTTTTTGCATTATCTGTGGATGTAACTAACCATTTTTCATCATTAGCCAAATTAAAGACACAAATATCATATTCTTGAAACTCATCATCTATATTGAAAAAGTATAGATGCTTTTTATCAAATGCACTGTCTTGCAACATATTTTTGTAAAGTCTATTACTTAACCAAATCGTGTTCTCATTCTCTACACAGTTTTTATTTGAATCAATAGTGGAGAAAAGAGCCTCTTTATGTTTTAAATCATATGTGCGGACATTCATAAACTTTGAGATATCTTCATCATCGCCATAACTAAACATTATCTCTTCACTATATACAAATATCTCTTTGACTAAATCAGAATCGGTAGATTTTAAATACTTCATGGTACTTACTGAATTTGTAACAAACTCAGGGTAAAGCCCTTTTAAAGAGTTTATAAATTTTTCTTCGTAAGTTATTAAACCTTGTTCTATAAGTAAAAAAACGCTAAAAAACAAAGTTATAGCTATAAAACTTATATATTGTGTAGATTTATTAAGAATTGCAAATATTATCTTAAACGCAAACAAATACATCTACATCAATCCCTTTTTATTTATTATTATTTTATCTTTTACGTAAAAACTTAACCAGCTTTTTAGTATTTGATTTTATATAAGCAGCTTTCATTTCCGTAAATTCATTTTTATTTATTAATGCATTTATTTTCAAGGTAATATTTTTCTTTTTCTTTCCATCAACAACCTTAATTATGTAATTTACTTTACACTTGTTGTTCTTACACTTTTTTTTATCTTCTATATCTAGTGAAACATAGTATCTTGCTTTTTTGTTCTCTAAATACTTTATAATCTCTCTTTTATCGGACAACTTATCATTAACATATTCAAAATCTAAAAATTTTTTATATTTTTTTTGAAGTTTTAATCTTGCCTCTGTAAAAAGAATAGTTACTTTTCTATATACTTTATCATCATATTTGGAATCCATTTGTTTTGAGAAAACAACTCTCTCTTCTACAGCAGCAGAAGCAATAGAAGATAGAAGTATGGTTGCTAATATTATTTTTATAATGTTTTTCATTCTTCTACTCCTCTTGCGATGCAATATCGCCAAGTGCATTATCAATTAACTCAATAATAGCTTTTTTAATCATCTCGTATTCTGCTTTTCTATCATTTAATCTTCTGATCTTTCCATTTTTATCTATCTTAAGACCCAATAGAACAACAGACTCACTCATACCTTTTTCAATTCCAAAAAAACCATCTATAGCAATCTGAAGTTCAGCCTCTTTTGTTTCATAAAGAGCATTTTTCAATTCACCGTATTGAACTATTTCAGGAAGTACGACAAAAGTTGAACCATTCATAGTTAAAAGATCTGTCAAAAACTCATCATCGTGTTTTCTGTATGATTTATAAAAATCCGTTATCTGTGCCTTTAACTTTCCCCTTGCCATTGTTGCTTTTTTTCTATAATTTAGTTTGTTTGCAGAACCAAATTTAACTGGTAGGACTACCATTCCCAAAGCTTTATATTTTTCTTTTCTAACTTCGTTTGTAGCTATTTTGATTGTCTTAGATATATCTGACATTACCAAAAATATTTTATCAGCTAAATCACGACTAAGTCTATTTCTAGTATCTGACAAATAATCTAATGAATCAGTCATATAAAGGATACTATCCATATCATTCTTTTTTTCATAAAAATTTGCTTTTAACTTGTCACAATACTCATAAAACTCAACGTCTTCATTACAAATCAGTTCCCCTTTTATTTCTTCACTGTTTGCACCCAAATATGATGTTAGTAATAGTGTCATTACAAAAATTTTAAATATATTTTTCATCATCTATAATACCTCATATATTATTTTGTCATCTTGGAACTTGATTTTTTTAGTAACTTTTAATTGCTCATGCTCTTTTACAAGTTCATCTAAGATATCTCTTTTTAAATCTTTAATCTTGCTTTTCATCTTAATATCTGCAACACATTGCGAATTTGAAATATTTATTTTTTTATGTTTTATTTTTGCTTTTTTAAGTTCAGATTTACAATATGCATTTTGTTTATAAGATTTTTCATCTAAAAGCTTAGGAGAGAGTGCGAAAGATATTGTCCCGTTTAAATTGTAATATTTTCCTGATTTTTTAATTTTTGAGAACTCGATATTTGAACCTTTTAACTTAGAGCTGTATCTCTTTGCAACAATCTTTGCCAAATCAACTTCATATTTCTTATATTTACCGCTGGCTACCGCTGTAGCACTCCAATTTGAAAGCATAGATTTAATAGAAATCGGCTCATTACCTTTTAAAGTAATTTTCATATATTCTTTTTTCTTTGAAGAATTTTCAATAATTATTGCATTAGGCTCTTTTACAACTTTTGCAACCATCTTCATTACACCGAGCTTATCAAAAAGAATAAACTTATCATAATCAAGTTTTTGATGGTAAATATCACTTAAAAACTCATCTATCGTTTTTACAATAGTCGCACGCTTGTTAAAAAGTTCTATTCCGTTTTTTGCATCTTTTGTGATGAATAGCATATCATCACCCTTAACCTTTTTAAACTTTCTGTTATATTTTTTTCTTATATCTTGATCTATAACAGATAATTTAGTTATTACATTAAAGTTATAAGATTTATTATTCTTTGAGAATGTAATTTTTTTATAACCATTTTCAATATAGTCAATATTTTTAGTTGAAAACATTTCCAGTCTATTTGAAGCCCCATATGAGTTTGAACTAACATTTGAGCTACCTAGGTTTACTTCATAATACCCAAGTTTTTTACCGCCTTTATCAATTTTATAAAGTATTGAAAACTCATTATTTGCGAATGTTAAGACTGTAGCAAATAAAGCAATTAGAATAATTCTTAGCACATTACACCCCTTCTAGTTTCTTTATGTTTACCTTGTGTTAACATTCTATTACACTCAAACAAAAACTAACTTTAATTTTTTTTATTTTTAAATTTTATCCTTTAGATGTTACATTTAATGTAACAAATTTATAAAAAATTATATTTTTTTAACTTATCTTGTTATAGAATGGGTAAACAATTTGACAAATAAAGGCAATGTTATGAACATAAAAAGTCTATTATACATACTTACTATATTACTTATTATTACCGGTTGTTCAACATCAAAACAGAAGATACAAGAACAAAAAATTATTAATGAATTTGATGGTGCACCAACTTGGATAAAAGCACCAAAACTTGAGAACTATATAAGTGACGTAGGAATTTCTCTTAATACAGCTGAAACATTCAATATCCAAAGAGATGCAGCTATAGAAAAAGCAAAAGCTAATTTAGCACAAAAATTAAATGAAAAAATTATAAATATATTCTCCCTAATTGGTAAAAAGTACATTAATGATGATATTTTTTTAGAAAAAATCGAAGATGCCAATAACTTGCTTGTATCCAATGCAATAAACGAATCTAGAGTGACAAAACTATGGAAAAGTAATAATAACAATATATATGTAATGGTATCGTCAAACATATCTAAGTTAAAAAAAGATTTACGAAATATTGTTGAAACATCATTTAAAGATTTTTCAAAGATACAAGGTGAATATAGACTATATCTAGAACAAGGGAATATAGATATTGAACTAAATAATTAAAAAAGAACCCTATTTCAAGATTGACAAAGTTTACAAAATGTATAATTTGGTAACACTTAGTTTTAATGGGGTTATTTTTTGAGAGACTTAACATTAATCTTACTCTCAGCTGGCAGTTCTAGCCGATTTGAGTTAGATATTAAAAAACAATGGCTTAGGATTGGTCATGATCCG
The DNA here is from genome assembly GCA_026193155.1 of Sulfurimonadaceae bacterium. GTDB lineage: Bacteria > Campylobacterota > Campylobacteria > Campylobacterales > Sulfurimonadaceae > Sulfurimonas. The sequence continues at coordinate 3,827 of JAPHSI010000008.1, forward strand.
CTGTGGTATTTTGTAGCAAATAAGCTTCAAAAAACTGGTTTTTTTAATAAAATCATTGTCACATCTTCAATTGATGATATAGAATATATGAAAACGTATGGAAAGTTTACATATGTCGAAGGTGGGGAGACTCGCCAACAATCACTTAAAAACTCCCTAAAACAAGTAGATACAGACTATGTATTAGTAAGTGATATCGCAAGATCATGTATAGATAACTCTTTTTTACAACAAATAATATCTTTCTCTTCAGATGCAGATTGCATTGTTCCGTTTTTACCAGTTAATGACACAATAGTGTACGATGGTAACACGATAAATAGAGATAAAGTAAAACGTATTCAAACTCCTCAATTATCAAAAACTTCCTCTTTAAATTTAGCACTAAATACAGATAAAGAATTTACAGATGAAAGCAGTGCCATTGTTGATTCAGGGGGAAAAAGAGATTTTATACCCGGTGATGAAGCGGCTCATAAGATTACATATATCCATGACTTAAACAAGATACCTTGTCTTGAAGCTCCATCAAGTGATGTTTTAAGCGGAAATGGCTTTGATGTACATGCATTTGATAATAAAGGTGACATGTATCTTGGTGGTGTTAAAATAGATTCAGATTTTGGATTTAAAGCTCATAGTGACGGTGATGTAGCTATACATGCTCTTATAGATGCACTTCTAGGTGCTTGCGGTATGGGTGATATTGGTATGATGTTTCCAGATAACGATGATAATTTCAAGGGAATTGATTCCAAAGAACTTCTAAAACGTGCGGTAGATAAAATTTATAGTTACGGGTTTGTAATTATTAACGTTGATATAACTATAGCTGCACAGAAACCTCGTATAGGTAAGTATAAAGTACAAATTAGAGAAACTTTATCTGAAATTTTAAAGTGTGAGCCCCAAAGGGTAAATGTAAAAGCTACAACAACTGAAGAACTCGGTTTTATAGGTCGCGCTGAAGGTGTGGCAGTTATAGCTAATGCTAATTTAAAATATTTTGATTGGCAAAAAAAACAACAATAAGGGTAAAGTATTTTGAAGATATTAATTATAGAAAATGAAGTATATTTAGCACAAAGTATAGCAACTAAGCTTGGTGACTTAGGACATGTCTGTGAGATGTGCACTTCAACAAGAGATGCTATTAAAAGTAATAACTATGATGTAGTATTACTCTCCACAAATATTAACGGGCAAGACTTTAACCCTGTAATTGAAACATTTAAAAATTCAATTATAATATTAATGGTTTCATATATATCTAACGACACAGTTTCAAAACCATTAGCTGCAGGTGCCAAAGATTATATTTTAAAACCTTTTATGATTGAAGAGCTTGTTAGAAAAATAAATCATTACCAAGATTACGAAAAAGTAAAAAAAAGAAATATTGCTTATGAAAAATATTTAAATCACTCTTTCTCTAACATCTCAAATGATTATAATCATGACGAGATTGAACTTCCTGTATTTATTTCATCAGGTTTTATAAAAAATGCAGATGCGTTTGCATTTGAACATGCACGAATTAAAAATAAAGCATTAAACTTCGTTACGTTAACTGATCCTAAAGCATTAGCGGAAATAAATGCAACCGGACCAAATACAATCCTTTATATAATTGATTATCAATCACTAAAGAAAAGTGAGAAAAAAGCATTTTTTGAAGCTATCGCGGACAAAAAGGCGATTGTAGCAAGTAGTGATAAAGTTGATGATGTAGATTTTAATGTCATAGAGATAAAAAGTGAAAATAATATTTTTGATCAAGGTGAAATACTTCCTATTGAGGACTATGTGAAGTTTATTGTGTTAAATTATCAAAATAAATTTCCTGATACTGAACTATCTAAAAAATTAGGTATTTCACGTAAAAGTTTATGGGAGAAACGTAAAAAATATGACATCGTCAAGAAAAAATAAAACACTTTTTATAGATGCAGAAGCTGCATCTGCATTAGAGATGTTAAAAAATGGTCTTTTAAAACCTGCAACTAAACTAATGAACTATAAAGAAAGTATTGAAATTTTAAATACCGGACTTATTAACGGACAGACTTTCCCTTTTCCATTTATACTGGCACCTTCTGGAAAAATGAACCATGAGGTTTTAAAATCATTAGAAGTCGGTGAAGAGATAACTCTTATATCAGATAAAATAGAGTTTGCTACAATGATTGTTGAAGAAGTTTTTGAAATTGATCCAAAAGATCGTATTAAGCAAATATATGGGACAGATGATGCTTCTCATCCTGGTGTTCAAGCTACTTACAATAGAATTGGTTCTTTAGCAATTAGTGGTGATTTTACTATCACTAATCCTAAACAATTTCAGTGTAAGGAGATTATTGAAGAAGCTAAAGAAAGAATAAATGCAAAACATACAACTGCTTTAATGATGGCTGCAAACCCATTACACCGCGGGCATGAAAGACTAATACGTCAAACTTTGGAAAATACTGATCTGTTAGTTATATTTTTACTTAAACCATACACGGAATCAAATCTAAATTATGAAATAAGAAAAGAATCTTTAGACTACTTTATCAATAATTTTTTAACAAAAAATGAGGTACTTGTCGTACCACTAGAGAACAGCTATATATTTGCAGGTTATAATGAAATTATATTAGATGCAATAGTATCAAAAAACTATGGCTGTAACAGACTTACAGTAGGATTAAATCATGCAGGTCTGGGTATGTTTTACGATTCAAATTCAAATAACTCTATTATAGACAAAGTTATAGGCATTGACATTGAGATTACAGTTGCAAATCAATATGTATATTGTAACAAATGTACAACTCTTGTTAGTAAAAGCACCTGTCCACATGGTCAGCATCATCAAATTTCTTTTCATTCAGACTCTATTTTAGAACTTTTGGAATTAGGTATTTTACCTCCTACCATGTTAATCAGAAAAGAACTCTCAGCTCAAATTTTATCAAAACTGCATCCAAACAGATTTAAAAATCTGGAAAAGCTTTACTATGATTTGCTTCCTATAGAGGGGCTTTTAGAAGAACATACTGAAAAAGATTTCTATTTAGAACTTATGAAACTTTATCAAACTACATCTTTAACATAATAGGTATATATATGAATTGGTTTTTTATAACACTTTTTTACTCTGGACTTGCACCAAAAGCTCCTGGAACTGTAGGTACCTTGGTCTCCCTACCAATTGGAATGCTTATATTAATATATTTTAGTGCAGAAACACTTTTTATGGCAACTGTCTTGATAACTGCTATTGCTATAAAAGAGATAAATAGATACGAAAACAAATCAGGTATTCATGATGATAAAAGAATTGTTATAGATGAGTTGGCAGGCATGTGGTTTGCACTAAGTGTAGCACCTGCTATAAGTATAAATTTAAGTGAGCTTACAACTTTTGAAAACGGTTTTTTAATACAATCCATTTTATCTTTTGTATTATTTAGGTATTTTGATATCACTAAACCTTCAATTATTGGAAGACTTGACCGTGAAGCAAAAGGTGGTATTGGTGTAATGGGTGATGATATAGTTGCCGGTTTTGCAGCTGGAATACTCAGTGCCGTTATCTGGCAGGGAATTTTAAAGTTTATATAAATTTTATTATATTGAACTATTTATACTGTATTTTAATTAAATATACTCCTCTAAGAAACTGTGCTCTCCTTAAAATTAAGTTGAGTGTAGTTTTAAGTTAATAAAAATAAAATTTAGCCTTATTTTTATACTTTCTTAAACTTATTTTAAATATATTATTATATTAAATATTAACTAAATATATTAAAAGGTAACATTTTGAATGTTTCATCACCTACTAAATATGAAATTATACTTGACCCTGAAAAATATATAGTGTCAAAAACCGATACCAAAGGGGTGATTGAATATGGAAATGACTACTTTATTGAGATATCAGGATATTCAGAATCTGAAATTTTAGGTCAACCACATAGTATTATAAGACATCCTTCTATGCCTAAAATTATTTTTAAAATGATGTGGGAAAGAATAAATCAAGGAAAAAATATAATGGCTTTGGTTAAGAATATGGCTAAAGACGGACGTTTTTACTGGGTAGTAACAGACTTTAAATCAAAAAAAGACACTACAAATAAAATCATTTCTCATATAGCTTTTAGAAAAGCTGCTCCAAGAGAAGCTATAAACGCTATTGAGCCTATTTATAAAAATCTTTTGGAAATAGAAAAAACAGATGGTATTGAAGCTAGCGAAAAATACTTTCAAAGCTATTTAAAGGATAAAGACATCAGCTATGACGACTTTATTAACAAGCTAATAGAGGGCAGTAATGCTATAAAAGTATTTTTCCAAACTATAAAAAAGATTTTTTCATAGTTATTATACAAACATAGGATCGTCTGTAGGTTCTATCTCTTCATAATCATTAATAATCTGTTCAAACATCTTCATTGTTTTATTTGCTTTTTCAATATAGTCCTTAAATATCTCTTTTGAAGACGGAAATGATTCACTTAACTCTTTATATATCAAGATACGACCGTTTATATGTTTGTTTACCTCTGCAAATGCATCTTCAAGGTACTTTCTTTTTGTAGTATGACGGAATAATGATTTAACCATTTTAGTACGTTCTTTAATAGGGATAGA
>JAPHSI010000023.1 GCA_026193155.1 Sulfurimonadaceae bacterium
AATTTTTAGCCAATATGAGTCATGAGATTAGAACACCAATGACAGGTATATTAGGATTTATAGAACAGCTCTCAAAAGATGAAAAGGATGCACAGCGCCTTAAAAAATTTAAAGTTATTCAAAACTCTAGTACTACACTTTTAAGTATTATAAATGATATTTTGGATTTTTCTAAGATAGAGAGTGGGAAAATGGACGTGGAATATCATAAGGTAAACATAAAAGAACTTCTTGATAATATATATGCTATTTTTATATCTTTAGCTAAAGAGAAAAATATTAATTTTAAAAAAATCACACAAGAAAATCTTCCTGAATGTGTATTAGTTGATGAAGTGCGTTTAAAACAAATAATATCAAATTTATTACACAATGCTATAAAATTTACTTCTGAAGGTGGAGAGATAAGACTAGAATCAAGTTATGATAAAAAAACTAATATGTTTAATCTCTGTGTTGAAGATTCCGGAATTGGAATTTCTAAAGACAAAATAGACAATATTTTTGATGCATTTGGACAAGAAGACAATACAACGACAAGACGTTTTGGAGGCACAGGACTAGGTTTAACAATTTCATCTTATCTAGTAAAAATTATGAAAGGTGAATTAAAAGTAAAGAGTGTCATAGGTAAGGGTAGCAGTTTTTATTTTAGTATGCCTTTATCAGAATGCTCTTTAAAAAAAATATCCTCAAATAAAAATAATGAGAAAAAACTTTCAGTTGCCTCATTTAAAGGTAAAGTTTTAGTTGTAGAGGACAATAAAACTAATTGCTTACTCATAGGTATGATTTTGGATGATTTGAAAGTAGAATATGATATAGCCAATGATGGTGTGCAAGCTGTTGATAAATTTGTAAATAACAAGTATGACATAGTGTTAATGGATGAAAATATGCCAAATATGAATGGAATAGAAGCTACTAAACGAATTAGAGCTTTTGAAAAGGAACACTCTCTTAATAGCATTACAATAGTTGCCGTTACAGCTAATGCTTTAAGTCGTGATAGAGAGCGTTTCCTAGAAGCAGGAATGGATGATTATTTAAGTAAGCCATATACGGAGAATGATATAGTCACTATATTGCAAAAACATTTATAAAAACTCTTTCATGTAAATATAATAACTTTCATGTTCTAAAATTGAACTATGACCTGCATCCTTTACTGTCTTAATTATGAGTTGTGAATTTGGAAACTCTTTAACCAAATTATCTGTGCGTTCTTTTTTTACTGTTTCATCGTTTTGAGCATATATGATTAAGGTAGGGGATTTTATATCTTTTATCCTAGATAAAGAGTCGAATTTATCTCGTAGCATTAATGATATCGGATATATATTAAATCTTGATTTTGCTATATTTTCAATACTATCAAAAGGTGTAACAAGTATAAGTTTTTTTACTTCTCTTTTAGAAGCAAGATATGTAGCTACCCCAGAACCGAGACTTCGACCAATAACTGTTATACTTTTGTACTTTTTTTTAAGATAATCATATATGTATAAAGCATCGGAGTAAAGGTTTTTTTCTGTCGGAATTCCACTGCTGTTTGCAAAACCTCTGTATTGAACTAAGTAAACAGTGTATTTTGAAAAGACTTTTGAGAATTTACTATAATTATAGTCAACATCTTCTGCATTTCCGCCAAAATATATGATAGCTATATCTTTTTCAGAATTAACCAATGTTGCATGGATTAATTCACCATCAATTTTAAATATTTTTTCTTTTAGTGTATTTGGAGCTTTTGGTTTTGGGTTGTAAACAAGGCTGTCTTGAATTATATAAAAGTATGTACCTATAGTTATGTAAATTATAACTGATAAAAATAAAATTAATTTTATTAACTTTTTCATTTTATGTTAGTGCCTTTATATCTTTATAGTTTAGACTTTGGCTTTTGCAACAGCAGTATTAGTTAAAACTTTATTTTTGACCCAATGATATATTATACGATATTTGGGATAAATTTTGTAGGAATTACGGGAGTGGTATAGGTTTATATGGTTGTTAAAAACTATTAGCTATGTGGATTTCTAGATTTTTTCCCTAGTTTAACCAGAACTATACCAACAGCAGTTACAACAAAAATAGCACCGATAGAGATGAAAACAAAACTCATCTCTACTGGCTGTGTGAAATCAGGCATTATGCCAGTACCTCAGAACATCTAGGGCACGTTGCATCTTCGGCTTCAGAGTTAAATTTCCAGCAACGCGGACATTTGTGAGCTTCTGCTTTATAGATTATAAACTCGTCATCATCTACTTTAAAGCTTCCAAGTTCAGTCTCACCTTTTTCATTGCTTACACCTGAAACAACGAACCAGTCTTCAGCTTCAATAGAATCAAGAGCTAAAACTTTCTCAGAGTTAGTGTAAATCACAAGCTCAAGAGCTGATTTGATAGTTTTGTCTTTTTTAAGTGCATCTATCGCAGAACCAAAACCAAAACGAGCTTTTTTCATATACTCGCCATCAAGTGAACTCTCTACTTTCTCCATTGGCTCATATACAAAATCAAATATATCTTCTTTGTCACCTTTTATAATCGCAGGTGCATTTTCAACTATCTCATCACAAGTGTAAGTAATTATCGGAGCCATTAAAGTAAGTAGCTGTTTAACTATCATAGCCATAGCACTCTGGCTTGCACATCTGTGAGTATCGTTTTTGCCGTCACAATAAAGTCTGTCTTTAGTTATATCCATATAGATACCACTTAGCTCGTTTGCTATAAAATTGTTAAGTGTATTCATACCGTTTACGTAGTCATACTTACTAAATGCAGAATGAACGCTCTCAAACACATCTCCTGATACTTTTAATATCCATCTGTCAAGTTCGCCCATATCTTTTACGGGTGTTAGAGTCTCAAGATCGTTGATATTTGCTAGTAAAAATCTAAAAGTATTTCTTAGTTTACGGTAACTCTCGGCAGTCTGCTTTAAGATGCCATCAGAGATCTTCAGATCTCCTTGGTAGTCACTAGATGCTACCCAAAGACGAAGAATCTCACTACCGTACTGTTTTAGCACTTTCTCAGGTGCTATAACATTACCCTTTGATTTACTCATCTTCTCACCTTTTTCATCAACAGTGAAACCATGAGTTAATACAGCTTTGTACGGAGCTACATGCTCAACAGCAGTAGATAAGAACATAGAAGACTGAAACCAACCACGGTGTTGGTCAGACCCTTCTACATATAAGTCTGCTTGAAACTTACCTGCATCGTAGTTACGAGATTTTATTACTGAGTACCAAGTTGAGCCGGAATCAAACCAAACATCTAAGATATCGCTTACTTTCTCTACTTCATCGGCAGAATATCCACTGCCAGGGTAAAGTAATTGTTCTGTCGGCATAGAGTACCAAGCATCACTTCCGTGCATCTCAAACACCATAGCCGTAAAGTTAAGAACTTTCTCATCTAAAATAACTTCACCAGTTGCTTTTACTCTAAAGAA
>JAPHSI010000109.1 GCA_026193155.1 Sulfurimonadaceae bacterium
ATCTTTTTATAATCTTCATCTTTTAAAAACTCTTCTATTCTTATTATATTTTTGTTTATACTTGAAGCTACATCATATACTTCTTGGTGTTTTTGTTTTGATATTATCGCATTATTTTGAATTGCATTTAGTTTTGTTTGAGAAATTGATTTTATCTCAGAACCCAAAAAAGCTTGATGATCTAAATCAATCGGTGTAACCAATGTTAACTCTTTTTTAAATACGGCGGTAGCGTCATACTCACCGCCAAGACCTGCTTCAAGCACGACAAAGTCACAACCTTCATACACAATCATTGCAAGAAGAGTCGTATATTCAAAATAACTAAGTGCATCTGAATCATCTTTATCTAAAATATTATATAGTTTTTTATGTGCAAGTTCTAAGACTTCATCCTTTACATCATAACCGTTAATCCATATACGCTCATTAAATCTTAAAATATGCGGAGATGTGTAATGTCCTACACTGTAGTTGTTATTAAATAATGCTGTTGCTAAGAATCTGCCTGTGGTACCTTTACCGTTAGTGCCTATCAAGTGGATTATTTTGGGGATAGTCAAATACTGTTTTATTTTTTCATATATTTTTGGAAAACGATTATAATCGATTTCATCATAATATAATGGTTTTGAGTCTAAAAATTTATGCAAAGTATGCATCTCTAACTTTGTTTGCACTATCTTCAAAAGTTTCTTTACTTAAGCCAATTTTTTCAACTTTTATAGAAGCTTTTTTTATTGATTCTTCTGTTAAAACTTCTTTCACGTTAATAGCAGTTATTATTATGTCTATTAAATTTCTATACTTTGTTAATTCGTAATCGAGTCTTTTAAGTTCTTCATCATCATAATCCAGTGCTTCTAAAATATCTATATAATGTCTTTCTAAATTCCAATGTTGAAACAATCTGGCACTTATCTGATATGAAGTTATTTCTATTAGTTCTTTTTCAAATTCGCTTAAATCTTCACACTCATTAAAATCTTTTCTAAACTGACCAACATAGTCACTTTTTTTAACTTCGTTTGCTAGTAGTAATTTGCCAGATTCCATTATTAGAGCAAGTTGTGACAATAACTTCGCATCTGCCATATTTATTTTGGAGTACCACTGAAACATCAATGTACTTTGTAGATGACATAATTCATTAAACTGTTTCGTATTAAAACCATATATGCTTGTATCAGCTTTTAATGTCTCATCTATAGAGTACTTAACAACGAACATATATACCCTATGTGTACCTAAAAGTGTTACAGCCTGTCCAGCCGTCAATATCCTTTTTCTTAATCCGTAAAATGGAGTATTGATTACTTTAAGTAAATTTGCCATTAGCATTGCATCTGATTCTAAAACTCTTACTAAACTAGGTACACTCATAATTTCAAGTCCGCTTGAGTACATACTTCTAACTGCATTTGCCGCATTTGACAATGGGGGAAGTGTATCTATATCTTTAATAATTTTCTCAAATGTCATTTTATTTATATACTACTTGATTACGCCCGTTATTTTTTGCTTTATATAAATTATCATCTGCATATTTTACTGCATTATCCAAAGAGGAATGACGTTCTCTCTCACTTACACCTGCACTGACCGTTACCTCAATGCGTTTTCCCTTATACATAAACTTTGCTTTTTGCACATGTTTTCTTACCTTTTCGGCAAAAATAACTCCGCCTTTAGCATCAGTCTCACTAAGTAGTGCCATAAACTCTTCACCGCCAAAGCGTCCTATAATATCTACTGTTCTTGCTTCATTTTTGATGATTTTGGCAAAAGCGTAAAGGACTGCATCTCCTGCATCGTGCCCATAATTATCATTAACAGATTTAAAATGGTCAATATCAAGCATTACTATTGAGTAATTATGCTTGTACCTTTCAAATTCAGCTTCTTTTACTGCTAAGAACTCATCTAAGGCTCTTTTATTATAAAGCTTGGTTAAAAAGTCTTCTTTTGATTCAGCTCTTGCTTCATCAAGCTGACGCTCAAGTTTTTCTATTTTTTTAGAAAGTGTTTTAACTTCATTGTTATGTTCATTTAAATCAACACTTAAATTTTTAGTACTTTCTTCAAGCGCTAAAGCAAGAGTATAAAGTTTTTTATGAGCTATTTTAAAATTGATTTTTGAAGATTCACTCTCTTCATTATGCTTTTCTAACTCTTTTTTTATTTCCTCAATCTCTACAGTGGATTTATCACTTCGCTCAATCATCTCTATAAGTCTGATTGAGAGTTTATCAAGTACTCCGTCAAGAGATTCTATCATCTCTTTTACACTATCTTTGTCTAGTGCAATTCTAAGCTTTATAGCTTCTTTTATCTCATCTTCAATAGCTGGTGAAGATAATAATTCAGGTTTTCTTCTTATTTTATGAGATAAGTTTGCTATTTTGTCATTTACACTAGATGCAATTGATGGAACCAATGATGATACTAATAAAGAAGCTACATTGTGCATTGCTTCAGATGCAATTAAATCTGAGTCAGAAGCTAAACAATTCATCTCAATAGACTCTATGGATTTTTTTAAATCGTTTTTATCTTTTATTCCTATTTTTTGCAAAAATGAACTATCATATGTTGTTATAAAGTTTGTCCAATGCTGTCTAAACTGCTCAATTTGCGCTATATTTGGATTTGAATCTAGTAAAGCTAAACTTTTATCAGCCAAAATACTTGCTTCTTTATTATGTAATTCAGCCACAACTTGAAGTACTCTTTTTGTAAACATCATTTGAGCTTCTAAAGTCTCAGAACAAACTGATTGATTTGTTCTATTTAATCTTCCTACTAAAAAACGAGTTAATTCGTTCATAGTTTTTATTCTATATTGTTGTAGCTCTTTTTGAAATTCTTTGTTTAGAGTGGAGGTATACTTTTGCAAATGTGAACAGTCTTCGACATTTGTTTTCGCAATGCTGGCTTCTTTACAAAATGCTTCTGCATAAAAATCAGGAGTTAAAAGTTTACCTTCATCCTCTAATCTTTTTATAGCCTTATTTATAATAGTTTGAATTGTCATTGCTACTCCCTCTTGTATCTAGCACCCTCAGCTGATAGTTTTGCAATAAATGAGCTAATCGCCTTAGATGCACCAAATTTAATAGCATCAAAACGCTCTTGGTCAGTTATTACCGCATTTGGTGTTACACTAAAATCATATGAACCTTTTGAAGTATATGTTTTTGATTTTCCGTCTTGATATTTTATAATATTCAAAGTCACTGTCATTCTGTAAGCTATAACGTATCCGTTTGAATCATACTGAATCGGTGAGTAAACAGGATTAGCCATTGAAATTTCTAAATGTGAATCAGATTTATTTTTAGTTGTAAGTGAAGATTGAAGTGTCTCTACTATTGCAGAGTCGACTGCATCTTTGATTAAAACCGTATTCTCCGGATCTTCTCTTGAAATTTTCACTTCCGTACTTATTTTTTGACCAAGTAGTTCACGTGAAAATTTAGCACTAGGTCTATAACCGCAAGCTGTTATTATAGATATTACTAAGAGTGTTAGGATTACTTTAACAACAGCTATTTTCATACTTAACCTTTTACAACCAAGTTTACAAGTTTTTTAGGAACGACTATCTCTTTGATAATCTCTTTACCATCAATCCACTTAGCGCCAGCTTCTTTAGCCTGGGCAATTATGCTGTCTTTATCTGCATCTACTGCTACTTCTATCTCTGTTCTTGCTTTACCGTTGATTGAAACTGCCATAGTTACACTATCTTCTACAAAAACTTCATCTATTATGTTTTGAGGTGCAAAGTTATTTAAATTAAAATATTTTTCACTTATCTCACTAGCTACGTGCGGAATTACAGGTTCCATAATTGAACTTAATATCCAATACCCTTCAGTCCATACATCTGTATTTGATTGAACATTTAAAGCATTCATAGCTTCCATTACACCTGCTATCATCGTGTTAAAAGTATAACGCTCATTAAATACGTCATTACTTCTAGCAAGTGCTTCATATACTTTTTTACGAGCAAACTTTTCCTCTTTTGAAAGTGAACCGTGTTCTATATTTGGAATTGCATCCGTAGCAGTTATATTTGAGCTTCTATCATAGAAACGTTTGATAAACTTGTATGCACCTTCAACTGCAGAGTCATTCCATTCCAACTCTTGCGTAGGTGGAGCTGCAAAAAGAATAAAGAGTCTTGCAGTATCAGCACCGTATTTTTCTATGATTGCATCGGGATCAACAGTATTACCTTTAGATTTACTCATTTTAGCACCGTCTTTAAGCACCATTCCTTGAGTTAAAAGTCTATCAAACGGCTCATCAAAATCTAAATAACCTAAATCACGAAATACTTTTGTAAAAAATCTTGCATAAAGTAAGTGAAGTACGGCATGTTCAATCCCGCCTACATAATGGTCAACTCCCATCCAATATTTTAACTGTTCTTTTGAGAAAGCTTCATTTTCCCAGTTGCTTGCATCTGCACAAAAACGTAAAAAATACCAAGAAGACTCAACAAAGGTATCCATAGTATCTGTCTCACGGACTGCATCTCCACCACATTCAGGACATGAACAGTGTTTCCAAGTCGGGTGTTTCTCTAGCGGATTTCCTTCACCGGTTATCTCAATATCTTCAGGAAGTGCTATTGGAAGATTCTCTTTTTTCTCCATAACTAATCCACATTTGTCACAGTGAACAAAAGGGATAGGAGCACCCCAGTAACGCTGACGAGATACACCCCAGTCTTTTAGTTTATAGTTGGTAGTTTTCTTACCTATTTTGTTGTCTTCAAAATATTTGATGATGTTGTACTGAGATTTTTTAGAATCCATACCGTCAAACTCACCAGAGTTAAATAAAACACCTCGTTCAGTATACGCAGATGCAGTAAAGTCATGTTCACCCTCTTTAGGATTTATGACTGCATTTATCTCTAAATCATATTTTTTGGCAAAGTCAAAGTCACGCTCATCATGTGCAGGAACTGCCATAACAGCTCCGCTTCCGTAATCCATAAGAACAAAATTAGCTATCCAAACAGGTACTGTTTTGTTTAAAAGTGGATGCTTAACTCTTATACCTAAATCAATCCCCTCTTTTTCTTTTTGTCTGTCAATATTTGAAGCATTTTTCATAACTTTAATACGTGAGATAACTTCATCACTTAAAAGTTTATTTTCTATCATGTAAGTTACAATATCATGCTCAGGTGCAAGTGCTGTATAAGAAACTCCATAGATAGTATCTGGACGAGTTGTAAATACATCAAATGATTTGAATTTATTATCCAAAATGGATAATGAATTGTCATCAAAGAAAAGGTCAAACTCTAAACCGTTTGACTTACCTATCCAGTTGTCCTGCATAGTTAAAACTTGTTTTGGCCAACCATCTTCAAGTTTTTTTAAATCATCGATAAGCTCGTCTGCATACTTTGTAATTTTAAAGTAGTACTGATTCATATCTTTTTTAACAATAGGTGTATCACATCTCCAACAACACCCATCAACAACCTGCTCGTTCGCTAAAACCGTTTGATCATTAGGACACCAGTTTAGTAGACCTTTTTCACGGTAAAGTAGACCTTTATTGAACATGTCAATAATAAAGCCTTGTTCAAACTTAGTATAAAGTTCATCACTAGTTGCAAGTTCACGTTCACGAGAAAAAGAAAAACCAAGAGAGTAAAACTCATTTTTCATATAGTCTATGTTGTCGTATGTCCAACCTTTTGGGTGTGAACCGTTTTTGATAGCTGCATTTTCAGCAGGCATACCAAAACTGTCAAAACCTATAGGGTGTAATACATTAAAATTTTGTTGACGATAATAACGTGCAAATGCATCTGAGATTGAGTAGTTTCTAACATGACCCATATGTAAACGCCCGCTTGGGAACGGGAACATACTTAAAATATATTTCTTTTCTTTACTAAAATCTTCGCTTGGCTCAAAACTTCTGTTTTCCTTCCAAAAATTTTGCCATTTTTTTTCTATTTGTTGTGAATTGTATTCCAATTAAAATTTCCTAATATTCGTCGTTAATTTTTGAACTCTCAATATATACTAGACCTACCGAGAACATATTTGCAATTAAAGCACCGATAGTTAATGCTATCGCCCATTCTAAGTTACCAATAACCTGAAGATATATAAAAGCAGGAATTAGATGTAAATCAGCCACAAGTGAGGATGCTAAAAGCTCAGCTGAGAGTAAGTTTCTCACACCAATCTTTAAAAATGTTGAGACAAGATTTAAACTCGCTGCCACAAAAAGTGCTACAGCACTGTGTTCGTATAAAAAACCCGCAATCGATGTCAGACTCATAAGTGAGAAAAACACATATATTACTTTACCCCAATCCATCTTTTTCCTTTAATTTATTTCATAAATTTAAGGGAACTTATTCCCTATTATTAAATCACGCTATCGGAAGTAATTCCAATACCTACGTTATCACTTGGATTTCTTCGGCAGAAAGCCCACGACACTAGTGTAGTTTATTTAAATTAATATTTCAGAGATTATACTGAAAATTTGTTAAGGTATGACTGAAAAGTTATTTTGAAGTTTTATAGTTTGAATAAAAAAGCTTATGGATGATGTAGAAAATTCTACATCACTCCACTTTCAAATTGAGCGCGCATACGCTCTTTCTCTGCTTCTCTTTGAGCTTTTTTAGCTAATTTTGCGTGATAGTCTTTTACTGAAAAACCAAACCACATAAGGATTGGAGATGCAACAAAAATAGATGAGTATGTACCAACAACTACACCTACAAGAAGCGTAAATGCAAATGCATGGATAATCTCGCCGCCGAACATAAATAATGTAAATACAACAAAAAATGTAGTTAACGATGTCAGTGTAGTACGAGCTAAAGTACGAGTTACAGATTCATTAATATTTTCTTCAAGATTTAAATTTCTGTTTTCTGTAACACCTTCACGAATACGGTCAAATACAATGATAGTATCATTTAGTGAGTAACCTAAAATAGTAAGTAATGCTGCCAATACATCCAGATTTACATCAAGTCCTACTAAAGTTATAGCCCCAAGAGCAATTGAGACGTCATGTACAAGTGCAAAGATAGATGCAACTGCAAAACGCCACTCAAATCTAAATGCTACATAGATTAAAATCCCTAATGTTGCTAAGAGTAAAGACATAATACCTTTTTCTCTTAACTCATTTCCAACTTTTGGACCAACTATATCTACACGGCGAATTTCATACTTACCCGTACCTTTTAAAGCTTCGCGTGTTACATCACCGATATCTACAGTTACACTTGCAGTAGTAGTTTTCATACGAATAACTACCTCATCTGGTGAGCCAAACTCAGTTATAGATGCACCATCAAACATATCGTTTGATTTTAATTTTTTACGCATATCATCAATAGGTGCAGTTTTGTCATACTTAACCTGTATAACAGTACCACCGGCAAAATCGACACCGTAGTTAAGACCCTTAGTGGCTAAAAGAGCATAAGAAGCAAGAACCATGATGATGGACATAACCATTGCAAGTTTAGACTTGCCCATAAAGTTAAAGGTTTTTGTATATTTAAAAAATTCCATTATTAACCCTTAATCCCAAACCAAAAATAGTTATTTTTGCTTTTTTGTATTTTCTTTTCTAACATTTCATAAATTCCATGTGTACCAAGGATTGCAGTAAGCATAGATGCCAAAATACCGATACTGATAGTAATAGCAAAACCTTTAATAGCACCTGTACCATATGCATATAAAACAACTGCCGCAATAAGAGTGGTGATGTTTGCATCTAAAATAGCACGCATAGCATTGCTATAGCCCTCTTCTATTGCTTTATGTATAGACTTGCCTTGGTATATAAGCTCACGTATACGTTCCGATATAATAACATTGGCATCGACTGCCATACCGACGGTCAGGACTATACCAGCCATACCCGGGAGTGTAAGTGTTGCACCAAATAAACTCATAACAGCAAGTATAATAAACAGGTTTGCTATAAGTGCCACATTTGCTATTAAACCTGCAGCTTTATAATAAACAACCATAAATATAATTACAAGTACAAATCCGCCTATAAGTGCTACTAGAGAAGCTTTAATAGAGTCAGCTCCCAAACTTGGACCTACTGAGCGTTTCTCCATCATATATACAGGAGCTAAGAGTGCACCTGAACGAAGAGCAATAGCTAAGTCTTTTGCTTCCATTACGGTGTAATCACCGGAAATCTGACCGCTTCCGCCACCTATACGTTCATTAATATTTGGAGCAGAGTAAACTTTTCCGTCAAGTACGATAGCTAAACGCTTCCCTACACTTTTACCTGTAAAGTCTCCAAATATTGCAGCACCTTCAGCATTTAGTGTAAAGTTAATTACAGGACGGTTATTTTGGTCAAAGCCTACGTGTGCATCTGTGAGCATCCCTCCATCAAGGATAGGTATCTCTTTAACAAGATATTTATGTGCCTCATTTTTAGCATCCGGAAGAATAACATCACCAAAAGAAGCAGCTTCTGCTTTATCCATAACTGAAACTCTTGCAGCTCTGTCTTCATCTACAGCCATAAGTTCTAATTTTGCAGCACGACTTATTAACTCTCGAGCACGTTGCTCTTCTGCAGCTGTTTTAATACCTGCTAATTGAACAAGAATTTTCTCTTCACCCTGCTTTGCAACAACAGGTTCAGTTAATCCAAACTGATCAAGTCTGTTTCTAATAGTCTCTATAGCTTGCGATATAGCTTCTTCTTTAGTATTTTTTATCTCCTCTGCCGTAAAACTTATAGAGATATTCTCAGCATCGTAAATAACATTTAAACCATCTATTACGCTAAGGTGTTCTTTTATATGTTTCGTATCGTCAGTATCTAAAAGTAAAAAAGAGATTGCGCTGTCATTAAATTTTAATTCATCTATTAATATATCATTTTTATCTGTAAAAAATTTAATACTCGCTGCAATAGATTTTAAACGTGAAGTAGTTGCTTCTTCGGTTTTTACACCAAGTAGCATATGAAGACCACCTTGAAGATCAAGTCCTAAGTTTACCTTTTTTCCACCCTCTGTCTGAAGTAAGCTAGGCATGGAAAAGACCACACCGAACACTATAGCAAGAGTGAAAATTACTATTCTAAAATTAAGCTTCATCCTCGTACTTTCTTGCAATTGCATCTTTAGCTATTTTAACTATAGTGTCATCATTCATTTTAACACTTAAGAACTTTTCTTCAACTTTATGAATTACAACTATAAAACCGCCATTTGTTACAACTTTGTCACCTTTTTCAAGTGCTTCAATCATAGCTTGCTTCTCTTTAGCTTCTTTTTGTTGTGGGCGTATAATTACAAAGTACATAATTGCAATTAGAAATATAAATGGTAATAACTGGCTTAATGCTTCCATTCTAGCTTATCCTTAAATAAAATTTTAAAGGATTATACAAAAAGAATATTAATACAAGTGTAAAATTATGTATAATTCTTCCCATGCAACAATTTATGTACAACGATAAAATTTATTTTCACATAATCAGAGGCTTTATAAGTGCTGTATTTTTTAGTGCATTTATTTATTTAGAACATTACGGTTATACATTTAGATTTTTAAATACTTTTTTTGGACTCTTAGCCTTAACATCTATGCTTTACCTACCTAAAAAGTCTATACTTACAGCTGGATTTTTTATCGGTGTTTTTTGGTTTTACTGGATTGGTTATAGTTTTGAATACAACGGAGTTGGCTACCTTACCCCTTTTATTACATTTGCTTTTGGTATTATTTATCTGCTGTTTTTTGGAACTTTAGCACTATCAAACAAGCCATATATACGTGCCTTTGTACTTTTTGGACTTAGTTTTGTAGAGCCTTTTGATTGGAACTGGATGCAAATAGAGTTGCTATTTGTTGATAGCTACTTAGGAATTTATAAATACCAATTAGTTTTAATCCTTTTAGCATTAACAACTCCTTATTACATAAAAAACAAATATAAATACGCACCTCTTTTACTTTTGATTTTAGCAAATCCTTATCTATCAATCTACTCTAAAGTTCAAAAAGATAGTAACTTAAAAATAAAACTTGTTCAAACAGATATAAAACAAGAAAAAAAATGGCTTAGAGAGACTCTAAATCCAACAGTTGAATTTAGCTATAAAGAGATGCAAAAGGCTATAAAAGAAGGATATGACGTAATAATCTTTCCAGAATCTTTTTTCCCTATATTTATGAATCAAAACCAAAAGCTTATAGATGAGCTTAAAAAGATTTCATATAAAATCACCATAGTGACAGGTTCTTTATATCACAACGATGAACATAACTATAATGTAACCTATCTATTTCAAAAAGGAAATGTAAGTTTTGCTAAAAAACTAGTACTTGTACCTTTTGGTGAATATGTGCCGCTTCCAAAATTTGCAAGAGATTTTATAAATGATACTTTTTTTGCAGGACAGGCTGATTTTGAAACTGCTGAGAGTCCAAGTGATTTTATAATTAAAGGTGAAAAATTCAGAAATGCAATCTGTTATGAAGCGACTTGTTCTGAGATATATAACGGTGATGTAAATTTTATAATTGCAATTAGTAATAATGCTTGGTTTGCACCATCAATAGAACCGACTTTACAAAAACTTTTAATGCGCTTTTATGCTCGTAAACACGGTGTTACCATTTATCACTCAGCTAATTATAAAGGTAGCGGCATAATCAAGTGATTAGCAATATTTAGATATAATTGCCATAATAAAACATATGGATAAATAATAAATGTTAAACTTGAAAAACCCACAACTATATAACAACCGTGAACTGTCTTGGTTACAATTTAATACTAGAGTGTTAAAGCAAGCACAAGACGAGTCACTTCCATTACTAGAAAGATTAAAGTTCTTAGCTATATACGGAACAAACCTTGATGAATTTTATATGATTCGTGTAGCTGGTCTTAAAAAACTATTTCAAGCAGGCATAATTGTATCAGGTGCAGATAGACTTACACCCTTAGAACAACTCCGTGAGATAAGAAAATATCTTCATCAGGAACAGCAAGTAGTTGAACATTGTCTAAACAGCATTTTAAAAGATTTAGAAGCTGAGGGTGTATTTGTAAAAAGTTATTCAGATGTAAATCAAGCACAAAAAAGTAGATTAAACAAGTTTTTTAATGAAGAAATTTATCCTGTTATTATCCCTATCGCTGTTGACTCAACACATCCTTTTCCGCACCTAAACAATCTTAGTTTTGGAATTATTGTCAAACTAAACGACAAAGAAGATGAGAGTATTGAACGTTTCGGAATTGTTAGAGTTCCACGTGTTTTAGATAGGTTTATAGAACTAGACAGCGGATTGTTTATACCAATTGAGAGTGTTGTTGCACAACATATTGAGGACTTGTTTCCAGGATATACTTTAGATAAGTACGCTGCATTTAGAGTTACGAGAAACGCCGATATAGAGATTGAAGAGGAAGAAGCCGATGATTTTATGGAGATTCTTGAAGAGGGTCTAAAACTACGCCGTAAAGGTGCTATGGTAAGACTTGAAGTCGGAGCAAGAGCAGATGCTGAAATTATAGATTTTTTTAACCGTCATACAAATGTTTATCAAGATGATATTTACAGATTCCATACATTTTTAAATCTATCCTCTTTATGGCAAATAGTTGGAAGTAAAAATTTTGCACACCTTTTAGCACCGTCATTTAAACCAAAGATGCTTCCACCTTTTCAAAATGGTGAAAACATTTTTACTGTCTTAGAAAAACAAGACGTACTTATGTTTCATCCATATGCGAGCTTTGAGCCTGTTGTAAAACTGATTCAGGACGCTTCAAAAGATAAAGATGTAGTATCTATTAAAATGACCCTTTACCGTTCAGGTCAAAATTCTCCTATCGTAAAAGCTTTAATGGAAGCTAGTGAAAGCGGAAAACAAGTTACCGTAATGGTTGAGCTTAAAGCCAGATTTGATGAAGAGAACAATCTTATATGGGCAAGAGCTTTAGAGACTGCTGGTGCTCATGTTATTTACGGAATCAAAGGTTTTAAAGTACACGCGAAAGCTGCACTAGTAACCAGAAGAAAAGATGGGAAACTAAAACAGTACGCTCATATAGGTACCGGTAACTATAATCCCTCAACTGCGAAAATATATACAGATATGAGCTATATGACAAGTGATGTAGATGTAACTAATGATTTGACAAAATTCTTCCACTTTCTAACAGGTTTTAGTAAAAAAGGTAAACTGGATGAGCTTTATATGTCACCTGCTCAGATAAAACCAAAGATTTTATCACTTATCCAAAATGAAGCACGTAAAGGTAGTGCGGGTCAAATCATTGCAAAAGTAAACTCTTTAGTTGATGAAGATATTATTCGTGCCTTATATAAAGCTAGTCAAGCCGGTGTAAAAATAGACTTGATAGTTCGTGGTATATGTTGTTTAAGACCTGGTATAGAAGATGTAAGTGAGAATATACGTGTTATCTCTATTTTAGGTAAATACTTAGAGCATCCTCGTGTATTTTACTTTAAAAATGATCAAACAAAAATCTACATATCTTCTGCTGATTGGATGCCAAGAAACTTAATGAGAAGAATAGAGCTTTTAACAGCTATAAAAGATGAAGATTCTAAAATAAAAATTCTTCAAATTTTAAAACTCCAAATTGCGGATAATACTTTGGCACATGAACTTCAAAGTGACGGTTCATACAAAAAAGTAAAACGTGCTGAGGGTGAAAAAATTATAAATAATCATAAAATGTTAGAAGACCATGTTAACAGGGTTATGAAAGCACTTCAAAAAGAGTCCGTAAGTAGTGCAGAACAATTGGCAAACAGATTATTTTTAGAGAGTTAAGATGTTACATAAATTTAAAGATTACACACCAAAACTAGGCTCAAACACTTGGGTAGCACCTTCTGCTGACGTAATCGGCGATGTTGAGTGTGGAGAGGACTGCTCTATATGGTTTGGAACTGTAGTTCGCGGTGATGTTCACTATATAAAAATCGGAAACCGTGTAAGTGTTCA
>JAPHSI010000075.1 GCA_026193155.1 Sulfurimonadaceae bacterium
AGGGCGCAAAGTTTTTTTCATTCAATTTATCCCATTCGCATCCTGTTTTAAAGAGTAATCTTTTCCGTGAATGGGTTAAATATCTTCAAATTTGCTATAATTCTTTCATGTCAAATTTACTAATTAAAATTTCCTACATATTTTTTATGTTAATACTTATATCTATAATATCTTTTTTAGCAATACATGCAGCACCGAATAGTTTTTTAAGTGCAGGTGAATTAAATCCTAATATGACAAAAGAAGCAATAGCTGCATTAAAAGCAATATATGGTCTCGATAAACCGTTGTTTGAGCAATACACGGATTGGGTTATCAATATATTTTCTTTAAACTTTGGTATAAGTTTTGTAAGTGGTCAAGAAGTTAGTATTGAGATTCTGAAGCGCTTACCTATCACCCTTATTATGAATGTTACAGCTTTAATAGCAGTATTTGCTATATCACTATATCTTGGAATAAAGTCAGCTCTGAATTATGAGAAAAAAACAGACTACATAATACGTCAAATATCATTGGTATCGTTTTCTATGCCTAGTTTTTATTTAGCATTGTTATTTATTATATTTTTTGCCATCGAGTTAAACTGGTTTCCAATAGCAGGGCTTCATTCTATAGAGGCAAAAGAAGGGATAATATATTATACAGATATGGCATGGCATTTGGTATTGCCAGTTGGGGTTATGATATTTGTAGGTCTAGGTAGTATGATAATTTATGTACGCTCACTTACTTTAGAGATATTAAAGAGTGATTATTATTATTTTGCACTCTCAAGAGGGTTAAATAAAAACCAGTTATTGAAATACTATATTTTTCCAAATCTTTTACCGCCAATTATAACTCTTCTTGGTCTTTCTTTACCGGGTCTTATAGGTGGGAGTGTTATTTTAGAATCAATTTTTGGAATTGAGGGTATGGGGCAGTTATTTTTTATGTCAGCTTTATCACGTGACTATCCTATAATAATGGGGATTTTAATTATTACTGCATTTTTAACCTTACTTGGAAATATGATTGCAGACTTAGTGCTTATAAAACTAAATCCATATATTAGCAGAAACTAAATAGTGATATAACAATCTTAAATAAAGCTTTTTTATTATTCTTAATTTAAAAAGAAATAGATATTATATTTTAATTCGGATAAAATTACTCCTAATTAAAACTAGAGCATAATTTGCTCTTACCAAAGGATAAAAAATGAAAAAAATTATTTTAGCGACAGCTTTATTATTAGGTAGTCTTCAAGCAGATAACATTGTACATTACGATACAAAAGATACGAAAAAGTCAGGTATTTCTAAACCTAACTATCCAAATAATGATATCTATACAAAATAGTAATTTAAACACCTAACACTAGGGAATTTTATTTCCTTAAGTGTTAGTATTAATTAAAGAGTGCCTCAAGTGCATCGACACCATCTTTTTTCTCTTCAGGTTCAATATTCTCAGATCCATCTGTAGGTGTTTCGCCATCAATTTCTTCAAGTTCAATATCCATACCAGTTAACATAGAAGCAAGACGAATATTTATACCGCTTTTTCCAATTGCTTTTGATTTCTGATCTGCTGGCAAAGAAATAATAGCTTTTTGTGCTTCACCATCTTCATCTTTAACAATTTCTACACTTGAAATGATAGCGGGACTCATAACACGACTTAAAAATAACTCAGGTATAGATGTATATTCGATACAGTCAATATTTTCACCTTGAAGTTCTGCACTTACAGAGTTTATACGAACACCTTTAACACCAACTGTAGAACCTACCGCGTCTACTTGTGGATGAGTAGATATTAATGCTACTTTTGCACGTTGTCCAGGTATACGAGCAGATTTTTCTATAATAACGGCACCATCTTTTATCTCTGGTACTTCTAGAGCTAAAAGCTCTTCTAAAAATTTAGGACTTGTACGTGATAGTTCTATAGAAATCCCATCATACTTATCCATGTTTACACGACGTACAACTGCTTTTAAATGATCCCCAACATCAAAGCTTTCACCTTTTATACGGCTTTTCATAGGAAGTACGGCACGAACTTCGTCTACCTCTATAAAAGTAGAATTTTGAGCATCTACACTTGTTACACGACCCGTTACTAGTGTACCTACTTTAGATTTATATTTATTATATACATCATCTTCAACAGCACGTTGAATATGATATTCTATTTCACGGTGAAGCTGAGAAGCCCCAGTACGACCATATTCTTCTAAATCGTGTGGAACTTGAAGCTGATCATCTAACTCTACTTGGTCATCATAGTCTCTAGCTTCAGTAATTGCCATTATTGTAGGAGCTATTTCTTCGTCTTTTAATCTCTCATCATCATCTGCAACTACAGTGATTATTTGAACTAAATCTATAGTTTTTGTTTCTTCGTTTATACTAGCTTCAAAAGCAAAATTTCTGTCAATAACACGTTTAGCAGTTTGTATAAATGCGGTTTTTATTGACTCTTTTACTTTTTGTGGAGTTAAACCTTTTTCATGAGCAATTGCATCTACAATATCTAATATTTTTTCCATTATTATTTACCTTAATTTTATTTCATAAAATGAAGGAAACCTCCATTTGTTTTTACGATGCTGAAAGTAAATTTCACCATCTACGCTAAGACCGCTTGGGTCACTAAAGCTTAGTCTTTTTACTCAAAAAGACATAGTCATAGGACTCTCATAAAAAATATAAAATAAAAAGTTTAGGGGATTTCTTATGAAGTCTAGAATTATATCAAAAAAGTACTAAAATCATCTTTAATACGTTTTTTAGTACTTTTTTACTATAATGCAAAGCAATATTAAGAATGATTCAAAGGATATATAGATGGATTTAAAATTTGCAAGAACAGAGATAGAAGCAAAACCAAAAAAAGCTGATATCAAAAAGATAGAAGATAGTGTAGAGAAAAATGGTAGTGTAATTTTTTATTTTGACAGAGAAAACTCTCATAAAGACCTATTAGAACTTCAAGATTATTTTGAAGAAAAAGGTAAAGGTTTTTATATGAATGAAGTTAAATTCGGTTTATCGGATAACGAATATATGTATCAAGTTCATATCATAGACTAAGAGAGTATTAATTGAGCAAAAAGGTATTTATTGAGACTTTAGGTTGCGCTATGAATGAGCGTGATACTGAACATATGTTGGCAGAGTTAAATGAAAAAGAAAATTTTTCACAAACTCTTGATTTTAAAGAAGCAGACTTAATTCTTATTAACACTTGTTCAGTTAGAGAAAAACCTGTTTCAAAACTTTTTTCAGAACTTGGTATTTTTAATAAAAAGAAAAAAAATGATGCAAAAATAGGTGTATGTGGTTGTACTGCGAGTCATCTTGGTCGTGATATAATTAAACGTGCACCTTATGTGGATTTTGTACTAGGGGCTAGAAACGTAAGTAAAATTACTGAAGTTTTACACAAACCAAAAGCTGTAGAAGTAGATATTAATTATGATGAGAGTGAGTTTGCTTTTAAAGATTTTAGAAGTTCAGCGTATAAAGCTTACATAAATATATCTATAGGTTGTGATAAACAATGTACATACTGTATTGTTCCAAAAACGCGTGGTGAAGAGATTAGCATCCCACTTAATTTAATTGTTGATGAAGCAAGACGAGCAGTTAATAACGGTGCAAAAGAGGTGTTTTTACTAGGTCAAAATGTAAATAATTATGGTCGACGTTTTACAGGTAAACATGAAAAAGTTAATTTTACAAACCTTCTGCAGGAACTTAGTAAAATAGATGAGTTAAGACGTATTCGTTTTACATCTCCACACCCTTTTCATATGGATGACGAGTTTATTGAAGAGTTTGCAAAAAACCCAAAAATATGTAAATCGATGCATATGCCACTTCAAAGCGGAAGTACAAAAGTTCTAAAAGATATGAAACGAGGTTACTCAAAAGAGTGGTTTTTAAATCGTGTAGAAAAACTTCGTTCAATGGTGCCTGATGTGAGTATATCGACTGATATTATTGTTGCATTCCCTGGTGAGAGTGATGAAGATTTTGAAGACACGATAGACGTTATGGACAAGGTTCGTTTTGATCAAATATTTTCTTTTAAATATTCTGCCCGTCCTGAAACTGAAGCTGAGCATTATACAAATACAGTTGAATCCGAAATTGCTTCACAAAGACTTACATTTTTACAAGAATTATATACTAAACATTTAGATGAAAAAATGGCAAGTAAACTTGGAAATACATATGAAGTATATTTTGAAGATTTAAATTCAGACGGATATGTAAGCGGTAGAAGTGACAACAACTTAGTTATAAAAGCAAAAGGTAGTGAGGAACTTCTAGGTGAATTTAGAAAGGTTAAAGTTACTTCAATAGGTAGGAGTATTTTGAGTGGTGAAATTGTTAACTAAAAAACAAAAAAGATCACTTGGA